>NZ_SCND01000020.1:0-34365 GCF_005503585.1 Pseudomonas sp. 2VD | reverse complement strand
GCGCAGGGCGGCGTGGTGATCGGCCTGCTGCTGGCGCGCAGCCTGGCCGGGCTGCTCGCCGACCTCGGCGGCTGGCGCAGCGTCTACCTGGTCTCGGCAGCGAGCATGGGCGGGCTTGGCCTGCTGCTCTGGCGGGTACTGCCGGCGGCGCCGAGCAACGAACTGGGGCTGTCCTACCGGCAGCTGCTCGGCTCGATGTTCGGCCTGCTGGCGAGCCAGCGCGTGCTGCAGGTGCGCGGCCTGCTCGGGCTGTTGATGTTCGCCGCCTTCGGGGTGTTCTGGAGCAGCTTGGTATTGCTGCTCAGCGCGCCGCCGTATTCGCTGTCGCACAGCGCCATCGGCGCCTTCGGCCTGGTCGGCGCGCTCGGCGCGCTGGGCGCGGCGCGGGCCGGCAGCCTGGCCGATCGCGGCCACGCCCAGGCGCTCAGCGGCGGCGCCCTGCTGCTGTTGCTGCTGTCCTGGCTGCCGCTCGCCCTCGGCGCGCATTCGCTGGCGGCGCTGATTCTCGGCGTGCTGCTGCTCGATCTCGCCGGCCAGGCGATCCATGTGCTCAACCAGAGCCTGGTCTTCGCCATCGACCCGCGCGCCCACAGCCGCCTGGTGGGTTGCTACATGCTGTTCTACGCCGCCGGCAGCGGCCTCGGCGCCAGCGCCGGCACCGCCATGTACGCCTGGGCCGGCTGGGACGCGGTGAGCCTGCTCGGCGCGGCGATCAGCCTGGCGGCCCTGGCGTTCTGGTGGTTCACCCGTGGCGTTGGCGGCGAAGCGCGTACGGCCTGCGCCAACGGCGCCTGAGCCGGCTTCAATCGAGTTCGCGCAGGCGCTGCTCGATGAAGCGCCGCTCCGGCTCCTGGCGCGCCAGGGCCAGCGCCGCGCGGTAGGCCTCGCGGGCCTCGCGGCGGCGACCGAGACGGCGGCAGAAGTCGGCGCGCGCCGAGTGCGCCAGGTGGTAATCGGCCAGTTCACCCCGCGCCAGCAACGCATCGACCGCGGCCAGCCCGACCTCGACGCCATCGCGCATGGCCAAGGCCACGGCGCGGTTGAGTTCGATCACCGGCGATGGCGCCAGGCGCAGTAGCGCGTCGTAGAGGGCGACGATCCGTGCCCAGTCGGTGTCCTCGGCGCGCGGCGCCTGGGCGTGCACCGCGACGATGGCCGCCTGCAGGGTGTAGGGCCCGAAACGGCGGCTGGCCAGGGCTCGCTCGACCAGGCCGAGCCCCTCGACGATCAGTCCGCGATCCCATAGCGTGCGGTCCTGCTCGTCGAGCCGCACCAGTTCGCCGCTGGCCGAGGTCCGCGCCTGGCGCCGCGAGTCGTGCAGCAACATCAGGGCGAGCAGGCCGAGGGCCTCGGGGTCGGGCAGCAGTTCGACCAGCAGGCGGCCGACGCGGATCGCCTCGCCGCTGAGATCGGCGCGGGTCAGGCTGGTGCCGGTGGAGGCCGAGTAGCCCTCGTTGAACACCAGGTAGATCACTTGCAGGACGTTGCCCAGCCGCTCGGGGAGTTCCTCCAGGGTCGGTACCTGGTAGGGAATCCGGGCCTCGCGGATCTTGTTCTTGGCCCGCACGATGCGTTGGGCGATGGCGCTGGGCGCGGCGAGGAAGGCGCGGGCGATCTCCTCGGTGCGCAGGTCGCAGACCTCGCGCAGGGTCAGCGCCACCTGTGCCTCGGGGGGCAGCGCCGGGTGGCAGCAGGTGAAGATCAGGCGTAGCCGGTCGTCTTCCACCGCATCGCCCTCCTCCGCCGGCGCCTCGGCCTGCTCTTCCAGTTGCTCGGCGAGCAGCCGCTGCGAGGCGTCGAAGCGCGCTCGCCGGCGCAGGTTGTCGATGGCCTTGAAGCGCCCGGCGGAAACCAGCCAGGCGCGCGGGTTGCGCGGGATACCGTCGCGCGGCCACTGCTCGACGGCGGCGATGAAGGCGTCGTGCAAGGCTTCCTCGGCCAGCTCGAAATCGCCGAGCAGGCGGATCAGGGTCGCCAGCACGCGCCGCGACTCCTCGCGGTACAGCGCCTCGATGCGGCTGCGCAACGGCTCGCCGTGCTCCCTCAATGGCTGGCCTGCGCGTGGCAGCAGGCGCTTTTCGGCGCCTCGTCGTAGCGGTCGTGGTGACGCAGCCAGTCCATGATCGCGTCCTCGTTGCGCCCCTTGGGCGTCAGGTCGAGGAAGTTGTAGGTGGTGAGCAGGATGTCGAGGCCGCGCGCATAGGCCGAATAGGTGTGGAACACCTCGCCCGCCGGATTGCGCAGGAACACGCTGGCACCCGGCATTTCCTCGCCGGCGTCGGGGGTCGGCTGGTAGTTGTAGTCGACGCTGCCGGCGGCCAGTTGCGCCTTGTCGAAGGACACCCCGAAGTCACGGTTGAAATCGCTGCCGTACGAGGAGTACCAGTCGAAACGCCAGCCCATGCGCCGGCGGAACGCCTGGAACTCCTCCAGGGGCGCGCGCGATACCGCCACCAGGCTGACGTCGTGGTGCGCCAGGTGCCGGTTGGCGCCGTCGATGTGGTCGGCGAGGAACGAACAGCCGACGCAGCCTTCGCTCCAGCCCGGCGCGAACATGAAGTGGTAGACGATTAGCTGGCTATTGCCGCCGAACAACTCGGCCAGCGAACGCTCGCCGCGCTCGCCCTGGAAGCGGTAGTCCTTGTCCACCCTGACCCAGGGCAGTTCGCGTCGTTCGGCGGCGACCTGGTCGCGCAGGCGGGTGAGTTGCTTTTCCCGCGCCAGCAGACGGCGACGGGCGTCCAGCCATTGTTCCCGGTTGCTCACCGGGTGGTCCTGCAAAGAAGGATTCATTGCCGATTCTCCACGGAAATTCTCGGTTTTCCAGCCTGCCCGGGGTCGTTCCGCCAGCGGCGCCGGCGCCCGGTCGCCAGGGCGAAGCCGGCCAGCGAAGCGCCGCCGGCGCACAGCAGGGACAGGGATGCGATGCAAAGGGGGCACATGCTTCACCTCCGACGCCGGGCGCCCTCACTCCCATTCCTTGACCGGTCGCACTTCGACGCAGCCGAGCCGTCCCGGCGGAATCTTCGCGGCGATCTGCAGGGCCTGGTTGAGGTCGCGCGCCTCGATCAGGTAGAAACCGCCGAGTTGCTCCTTGGTCTCGGCGAACGGCCCGTCGGTCATCGCCAGCCGCCCGCCCTGGTGGCGCAGGGTGGTGGCGGTCTGCACCGACTGCAGGGCGTGCGAGGCGATGTAGTGGCCGGCCTTGCCCAACTGGTCGGAGTAGGTCATGCACTCGTCGACGATGGCGGCAAGCTCCTCGGCCGGCACGGCGGCCAGCTTCGCTTCGTCGAAATAGATCAGGCAGAGGTATTTCATGGCGGTGGGCTCCTGGTGCGGATCGACGATCCGTTCGTTCGGTAGTCGCCCGGCGAGGGCGCCTTTCGACAGCGGCGGGGAAAAAAGCCCGCGGCGCGGACGAACGGTCGGCGCTCGCCGTGGAACGCCGCCGACCGCAGCACAAGCCTAGACCCGCCCGGCCACCGGGCACGGGCCGTCGGTCAGGGCTGGCGCGGTGCGTAGGGATTCAGGCGGGGATCGCGCAGCGGGCTTTCCCGGGTCGGCCCGGGATCGTCCTGGCGCAGGCGGAGACTGCCGTTGCCGATCTTCAAGCCGTCCTTGGCCGTTGCCTCCCCGTCGGCGCTGGCCGCGTCGCTGCCCGGCAGGTCCGGCTCGGCGGCCTCCGGTTGCGGCTGTGGCGCGCCGCCCATGGGCAACGGCGCGACCGGCGGCGCGGCGGGCAACGCTGCCGGCAGCTCGTCCGGCAGGGGCGCGGCGAGGGTCGGTTGGCCCAGGCCGGCGAGCGCCATGGCCAGGAGCAGGAAAAGCACACGCGACATGACAAAACCTCGATAGGCCTCGGGAATTCCACCATAGCCGCGCAATGGTCCCGGCGAGCGAAGTACGGACCGGCGGCATCGCGCATTGGAAAAAGGGAATTCCTGGAATTGTTCGATAGGACCCTGGCCACCTCCGTCAGCTGTCAATCGACTTTTCGAACAACGCGCCCGCCCCCTATTAGAACAGCGCAAAAAAACTCGATCAAAAGTACAGCCTGAGCATGAGGTCGCGGATATAACCTGAAATCGAATTGCGCCCCGGCGTAGTTGTTCCGATAACACTTCGCAGACGCAGGAGTCGAACGCCACCGAAAAGAAGATAGCACTTGCCAGAGAAACTTCCGCAGGACCCAACAAACATCCCGGTACGCACTCGCCTCGCCATCTATCTTCCATTCAAAGACCCGCCCACATGTAAATGAGTGGAGTAGCCAATGACGCTATTGGATATCGAAAAGCTGCTGGACATGACTCACCACATGTCGGTGCACATTCCCATCGAACTGATCATTTCCTGGGAGCAGAGCGAAGAGGCCTGGAGTGTGAAAGACAACTGTCTCAACTTCGTCTATGTCAATCGTCGCTATACCGAACTGATCACCCCGCGGTTCGGCCAGAAGAACTCCCTGCTGTCCCCCTTCAGTGCCAGCATCGAAGAGCACGACAAGCTGGTCATCCAGACCGGCAAGCGCATCGAGGCCCTGGCGCTGCTCAGGCCGGACGATCATCCGGCGCCCTGCTGCCTGTATTTCGAACGCATGCCGCTGTATGACCGGCGCGGCAACCGCACCGGGGTGATCGCCCATGCCAAGACCCTGACCTCGGTCGCCCCGCGCGGCTTCATCGCCACCGACGGCATCGGTACCTTCACCTTCACGCCCCCCTCGGAGTTGTTCACCTCGCGCGAATGGGACGTGATCTACCTGCTGCTTTCCGGCCTCTCGGAAAAAGAAATAGCCGAACAGATCAGCCGCTCCTTGAGTACCGTCAAGTTCCACAAGAGCAACATCTTCCAGAAGGTCGGTTGCAGTTGCATCGGCGCCTTCAAGGCACTCGCCCGGCAAAAGAAGTGGAACTTCTATATCCCGCCGACCTTCGCCAGCGCCAAGTACATCATCAATCACTAGTCGCGCCTCGCGAGAGCCTTCGGCGTGCCGGGCGACGCTTTTGCCGGCGAAACCGAGCGGTTCGAATGGACAAGGACAACAGCATGTCTCGAAACAATCCTTCGCGTCATTCAATACTCGTCACTTCCAACATAAACGCGGCCAATGATGCGAATCGTCTTTCCGAGCTTTGTCGACAACTGGAAATACGCGGCTATAGGCTCTTCCAGGCGCCAAGCCGCAAGGTCGCCCTGGATTTTCTCGGCAACGCCGCGCACCCCGCCGGCATCCTCCTGCTCGTCGCGGAGCCGACAGGCGAGAACGAAGCCGCACAATTAGCGGCCCTCGATGAACTCCGCCAGGTCGCGCCGTCCATCCCGCTGTTCCTGTTGTTTCGTCAACTGCGCATCGAGCAGTTGTCCAGCCAGCTACTGGACGAGGTCCAGGGATGCTTCAACCTGGCCGCCGGCCCCGCACGCTTCATCGCCGAGCGCATCGACAGCGACCTGCGCGAATGGCGCGCCCCGGCGGGCCCCAGGCGGCTGCGCGACTATGCCCCGCCGGTCCCGCGCACGCCGGTGAGCGCCCGCTACAACGGCCGCGCACGCCTCGATCTGGCGCCGGCCAAGCAGTGGCGGATCGGCTCGGAGAGCACCGCGGAGCACCTGGCGACGCCGCTGAACGACCTCTCCACGGCCTACCGCAAGACGTCCGCAGGAGCCCCGGCGGCGCACGCCGGCGACATCGCCGAGGCCTTTCGCCGGGCGCTCTGGGAAGCCGCCGCGCGGCTCGCCAGGGAGGATGGCGATACGTGGTTCTTCGAGATACTGCGGGGCAACCCGGGGCCTGGCATCGAGGCCGGCCGGGAGACGCCGGCGAAGCGCTGGCACGGGCTCGCCGAGACACTCGACAGCAGTCCTCGGCTGGACCCGCTGCGCGTCGCCCTGAGCGCCCCCGGCCTCGATTCGCGCGGTCGCCCGGCCAGCTTCGGAGTACCCGCCGCGGTGGTCTGCCGCTACCTGCGCCGGCACGGCATCGCCCCGTTGCGCACCGGCGACTATCGCTTCCTGCTGCTGTTTCCCCAGGGCGCCAGGGCGGAACACGCGCAGCCGCTGGTGGACAGGCTGTGCGAATTCAAACGCCGGCACGACGACGATGCGCCGCTGAAGCAGGTGTTGCCGGAGTTGCTCGACAGCTCGCCGCTGTACCGCTACATCGGCCTGCGCGAACTCTGCGCGATGATCCACGAAGCCAGCCTGCGGCTGCACCTGACCGCCCTCGCCGACGCCGCCGCCAGGGCTGCCGGCCACGCCGCGCTGGCGCCGGCCACGGTCTATGGGCACCTGGTCAGGGACGAAACCGAAGCGGTGGCGATCGACAGGCTCGGCGGCCGTGTGGTCGCCAGCCTGGTCGGCGTCCATCCGGCGGCCACACCGCTGCTATTGCCCGGCGAACGGGTGGCCGAGGAATCGCCGGCGCTGATCGACTACCTGCTGGCCTTGCAGGCCTTCGGCGAGCACTTTCCCGGTTTCGCTCCCGAGTTGCAGGGCATCGAGATCGATGAGCGCGGCCGCTACCGGGTCCGTTGCGTCAGGCCGGCAGCCCTCGCCCGCGGCTCCGGCCTGCACCTGGCCACGCGCCGGCCGGACTGAGGCGCGCCGTTCAGCGCAGCGCCTTGCTCAACTGGCCACGGTGCTTGAGTTCCAGGCGCTGGACGAAGGCCTGGAGGATGCGTCGGTAGAGTTCGTCGCCGAGCTGGCCGTCCTCGATGCCGGCATCGATATTCGGGTTGTCGTTGACCTCGATGACCAGCACCTTGTCGCCGGCCTGCTTCAGGTCCACCCCGTAGAGGCCGTCGCCGATCCGCCCGGCGGCCTCCAGGGCCAGCTCCAGCACCGCCGGCGGCACCTGCTCCAGCGGCACGGCGCGGCACTCGCCGTTGACGTCCTGGCCGTCGGCCTTGTGGTTGTAGATCTGCCAGTGGCCGCGCGACATGAAGTACTGGCAGGCGTACAGCGGTTGGCGGTCGAGCACGCCGATGCGCCAGTCGTACTCGGTGTAGAAGAACTCCTGGGCCAGCAACAGGACCGAGCGCTCGAACAGCTCGCTCGCCGCCGCCAGCAGTTCGCTGTCGTCGTTGACCTTGACCACGCCACGGGAGAAGCAGCCATCGGGAATCTTCAGCACCAGCGGGAAGCCCAGGCGCCGAGCCACCCGCTGCCAGTCCTGCGGGCGTTCCTTGTAGAGGATCTCGGTGAGCGGCATGCCCAGTTGCCGGCAACCAAGCAGGTCGGCCAGGTAGACCTTGTTGGTGCAGCGCAGGATCGATGCCGGGTCGTCCATCACCACCAGGCCTTCGCGCTCGGCCTTCTCGGCGAAGCGATAGGTATGGTGGTCGACCCGGGTGGTCTCGCGGATCAGCAGGGCGTCGAACTCGGCCAGGCGCGCGTAGTCCTTGCGTCCGATCAGTTCGACGTCGATGCCGAGGCTGGCGCCGACCCGTACGAAGTTGGCCAGCGCCTGCGGGTTGGACGGCGGCAGCGCTTCGTCGGGATCGTGCAGGATCGCCATGTCGTAGCGTGCCACCCGCCGCGAACGCGGCATGCGCCAGGCGCGCCGGCTGAAACCGTCGAGGGCATCGGCGAAGACATCCTCCTGGTCGCTGCGCAAGCGGTTCAGCACGCCAGGGCGCACGCCCTCGATATGCCAGCCCTGCTGGCGACGGAACTCCACCAGCAGGATCGGACAGGGAAAGGCTTCGAACAACTGGCGCGCGAGGTCGGCCAGCGGCTCGAACTCGGTATGGCCGAAATACAGGGTCAGGGTGAAGCCGTCGGTGGCGCCATAGGGCGTACGGCACAGCGCCTTGTCCAGGGCCTTGTCGAGGCCACCCAGGGCCAGCCCGTACACCGACTTGCGAGCCAGTTCGCTGATGCAGCGCAGCGACGGGATCACCCGGTGGCCACGGGCCTCGGCCAGCAGCGAACAGTAGTAGCCGAGGCCGAGGTACTTGTAGCCGCGGCACAGGTTGATCACCTGCACGCGGCGGCCGCCGTGGTCGCGCGCCGATTGCTCGAGGTATTCCTGGGCGGTGAGTACTTCCTCGCTGGGCAGGTAGGAGGCCCAGTCCTCGCGTCGCTCGACGACGATCATCAGGCGGCTGCCGAGGTCGGCGAGAGCCGGCGGTCGGGGTTGCTCGACGGGGGTCATGCGGAGCGACCCGTCGAGGGTGGCTAACGAGGCTGCTGACATGAGTGGCGGTATCCTCTGAATGACGGTACCTGCCGTTCTAGACCTGCCGGCGCCTCCTGTCGCGCCTCGTTACGCAAGCTTTACGAGCGCCGCCGCCAGACGCCGGCGCGGCAACCGGCCAGGGCCGCCGGGTACCGCGCCGCGAGTGCCGAGGAGCATTTTTACGCTGGCGTTGCGCGCTCGTCAGGCCAGGCTGTCGAGCACCCCGCCGTCGACCCGCAGGGCCGCGCCGGTGGTCGCCGAGGCCTGGGTCGAGCAGGTGTAGACCACCAGGTTGGCGACTTCCTCGGGCGTCGCCAGGCGCTGGATGATCGAACTGGAACGGTGCTGCCGGACAAAGGCGGTGCCGGCCTCTTCTATGCTCTGCCCGGCCTTCTGCGCATCCTCGCGAAGCATCTCGGCGACGCCTTCGGTGAGGGTCGGTCCGGGCAGCACCGCATTCACCGTCACCCCGGTGCCGGCCAGGCGCTTGGCCAGGCCGCGCGACACCGAGAGGTTGGCGGTCTTGCTGAAGCCGTAGTGGATCATGTCCGCCGGGATGTTCAACGCCGATTCCGAAGACAGGAACACCACTCGCCCCCAACCCCGCTCGACCATTCCCGGGACGTAGGCGCGGGCCAGGCGTACCCCGGACATCACGTTGACCTCGAAGAAGCGGCTCCACTCGGCGTCCTCGATGTCGAAGAAGTCCTTCAGCTCGAAGATGCCCAGGTTGTTGACCAGGATGTCCGCCTTCGGCTCGGCCGCGACGAAAGCCGCGCAGCCTTCCGCCGTGCCCAGGTCGCCGGCGACGCCGCGTACCTTGGCATCCGGCTGGCCGTTCCGGATCGCCGCGATCGCACGGTCCACCGCCGCCTGGCTGCGTCCGTTGACCACCACGGTGGCGCCGGCGGCGGCGAGGCCGCTGGCGATGGCGAAGCCGATGCCGGCGGTGGAACCGCTGACGATTGCCAGTTTGTCGCTCAGATCGATCTGCATGGGAGTCTCCTGTCGAGTGACGAACCGCTCAGGAACGCGGCTCGGGGAACAGACGACAGCCTAGACCAGCCAGCGTTCCGTGCCCGCCCTGGGCCTCAGAGACGCAGGCCGAGGTTGATCATCGCCGCCGAATTGCCCAGCAGCACCAGCTCGCTGCCCAGCGGGCCGAAGCGAACGCCCACCGAGGGGATGATCGCCGGCGCGACGCCGAAGCGGTTCAGCGGGATCTTGTCGCGGTATTCGCCGCGATAGCCCTGCAACAGGCCGCCGGTGAGCTTCAGGTAGACCGGGTGGCTGTCACTGTCGAAACGCTTGCCCAGGTAGGCGTAGTTGGAGCGCTGGCTGAACGAGTTGCGGAAGGTCGCGCCGCCGGCCAGCACGCCATCGGCGCGGTTGTATTCGAGGCCGAGCAGGTCCTGGTGGTTGTTGTGTTCCGGGTCCGGGTTGAAATGCCGGGTGTAGACGCTGGTCTGCAGGTACCAGAAGTCGCCGTCGTCGGCAGCCCAGGCAGGTGCGGCGAGCACGGCCAGCAGGCTCAGGATGAGATAGCGCATGGGGACTCCAGGCGGCCGTCGCCAGGTAAGGAAGGCAAGACGTGACGGCTTGCGCCTCGCAGCGTGAATTCTGCTGAACCCGGCCTGAATCGGGCCTGAACGAAGCCTGAACAATTTCTGAACGAACCGTCAGAAAACCCCGGAATGGCTCAAGAACGGACCTCGGCGAAACGTTCGGAAAACCGAACGCCATGCCCCGAAAATATTCGGAAGAGCGGACGAAAGGCCATTTCGGGGCATTTTCATCCAAATTTAATTTCTTTTACTTTCAAATAGTTAGGCTAAAAAAAGCCGGATTTCATAAGCTGGCATGCATCCTGCCACTACACTGTTCGGCAAGCACGATACTCTCGTGGCTTCCCCCGCCGGGGAAAACCGCGAAACACCCTGTCCCGGAGAGGCCAGGCGCTCGCGGCTCAATAAAAATCAAAACAAGTCGAGGAAGAAATTCATGCGTATCGCTCCCAGTCTGCTGAGCACCGCCATCATGGCCGCTCTGTTGTCCGCTCCGGTCGTCGCTGACGAGCTCACCGGCACGCTGAAGAAGATCAAGGACACCGGCACCATCACCCTCGGTCACCGTGACGCTTCGATTCCCTTCTCCTACCTCGGCACCGAGCCGGGCAAGCCGATCGGCTACTCCCACGACCTGCAACTGAAAGTGGTCGAGGCGGTGAAGAAGGAACTCAACCTCCCCGACCTGAAGGTCCGCTATAACCTGGTCACCTCGCAGACCCGCATCCCGCTGGTGCAGAACGGCACCGTGGACATCGAGTGCGGCTCCACCACCAACAACGAAGAGCGCCAGAAGCAGGTCGACTTCTCCGTCGGCATCTTCGAGGTC
This sequence comes from Pseudomonas sp. 2VD, assembly GCF_005503585.1. Lineage (NCBI taxonomy): Bacteria > Pseudomonadati > Pseudomonadota > Gammaproteobacteria > Pseudomonadales > Pseudomonadaceae > Pseudomonas > Pseudomonas sp. 2VD. The sequence goes on along the minus strand of NZ_SCND01000020.1, from coordinate 23,792 downwards.
GGCACCCGCCTGCTGTCGAAGAAGACCGCCAACATCAAGGACTTCGACGACCTCAAGGGCAAGAACGTGGTGACCACCGCCGGCACCACCTCCGAGCGCCTGCTCAAGGCCATGAACGCGGACAAGAAGATGGGCATGAACATCATCTCCGCCAAGGACCACGGCGAGTCCTTCATGATGCTCGAGTCCGGCCGCGCGGTGGCCTTCATGATGGACGACGCGCTGCTCTACGGCGAAATGGCCAAGGCCAAGAAGCCGGACGACTGGGTCGTCGGCGGCACCCCGCAGTCCTTCGAGATCTACGGCTGCATGGTGCGCAAGGGCGACGCGGCGTTCAAGAAAGTGGTCGACAAGGCCATCACCGATACCTACGCCTCCGGCGAGGTCAACAAGATCTACGACAAGTGGTTCACCCAGCCGATCCCGCCGAAGGGCCTGAACCTCAACTTCCCCATGAGCGAAGAGCTGAAGAAGCTGATCGCCAGCCCGACCGACAAGGCCGCCGAGCAGATGTAACGAGCGCCAGGCGTTCCTCCCGGAGCGCCAGCGCTTCGCGCGTCGCCCCCGCCTCGCGGCGGGGCCTCGGGGACGCGGGAGGGGCCTGCCCCTCCCCAGCCGTCTCCCCCGGAAGAGCAGCGCCGCCGGCCCGTACGGCCGCGCCGGCGCCTGCCTTCCCCGCCAGTGTCTGCAACCGATTGAACCGAGGGGAAACCCCAACATGAATTACAACTGGGACTGGGGCGTGTTCTTCAAGTCCACCGGGATCGGCAGCGAAACCTACCTCGACTGGTACATCGCCGGTCTGGGCTGGACCATCGCCATCGCCCTGGTCGGCTGGATCATCGCCCTGGCGCTGGGCTCGCTGCTCGGCGTCATGCGCACCGTGCCGAACCGCCTGGTATCGGGGATCGCCACCGCCTACGTGGAAGTCTTCCGCAACGTGCCGCTGCTGGTGCAACTGTTCATCTGGTACTTCCTGGTACCCGACCTGCTGCCCGAGGGCCTGCAGACCTGGTTCAAGCAGGACCTCAACCCGACTACCTCGGCCTACCTCAGCGTGGTCGTCTGCCTCGGCCTGTTCACCGCCGCGCGGGTCTGCGAGCAGGTGCGCACCGGCATCCAGGCGCTGCCCTACGGGCAGACCTCGGCGGCCCGCGCGATGGGCTTCCGCCTGCCGCAGATCTACCGCCACGTGCTGCTGCCGCAGGCCTTCCGGATCATCATCCCGCCGCTGACCTCGGAGTTCCTCAACATCTTCAAGAACTCCTCGGTGGCGTCGCTGATCGGCCTGATGGAGCTGCTGGCGCAGACCAAGCAGACCGCCGAGTTCTCCGCCAACCTGTTCGAGGCCTTCACCCTGGCCACGCTGATCTACTTCACGCTGAACATGAGCCTGATGCTGATCATGCGCCTGGTGGAGAGAAAGGTCGCCGTACCGGGCCTGATCTCCGTAGGAGGTAAATGATGGACTTCAGTGGAATCGTTCCCGCCCTGCCGAGCCTCTGGGAAGGCATGCTGATGACCCTCAAGCTGATGGTCCTCGGCGTCCTCGGCGGCGTCGCGCTGGGTACCGTGCTGGCGCTGATGCGGCTGTCGCACAGCAAGTTGCTGTCGAACATCGCCGGCTTCTACGTCAACTACTTCCGCTCGATCCCGCTGCTGCTGGTGATCACCTGGTTCTACTTCGCGGTGCCCTTCATCCTGCGCTGGATCACTGGCGAGGACACCCCGGTGGGGGCGTTCACCTCCTGCCTGGTGGCCTTCATGATGTTCGAGGCGGCCTACTACTGCGAGATCGTCCGCGCCGGCATCCAGGCCATCCCGAAAGGCCAGATGGGCGCCGCCCAGGCACTGGGCATGACCTACGGGCAGACCATGCGCCTGGTGATCCTGCCGCAGGCGTTCCGCAAGATGACCCCGCTGCTGCTGCAACAGAGCATCATCCTGTTCCAGGACACCTCGCTGGTCTATACCGTCGGCCTGATGGACTTCCTCAATTCGGCCCGTTCGCGCGGCGACATCATCGGCCAGGCCAACGAGTTCCTGATTTTCGCCGGCCTGGTCTACTTCGTCGTAAGCTTCACCGCCTCGTTCGCCGTCAAACGTCTGCAGAAAAGGTTAACCGTATGATTTCCATCAAGAATGTCAGCAAGTGGTATGGCGACTTCCAGGTCCTGACCGACTGCTCCACCGAGGTTGCGAAAGGCGAAGTGGTGGTGGTCTGCGGGCCGTCCGGCTCGGGCAAGTCGACCCTGATCAAGTGCGTCAACGCACTGGAACCCTTCCAGAAGGGCGACATCGTCGTCGACGGCACCTCCATCGCCGATCCGAAGACCAACCTGCCCAAGCTGCGCTCGCGGGTCGGCATGGTGTTCCAGCATTTCGAGCTGTTCCCACACCTGAGCATCACCGAGAACCTGACCATCGCGCAGATCAAGGTGCTCGGCCGCAGCAAGGAAGAAGCCACCAAGAAGGGCCTGGCCCTGCTCGAGCGCGTCGGTCTCAAGGAGCACGCGCACAAGCACCCCGGCCAGCTCTCCGGCGGCCAGCAGCAGCGCGTGGCGATCGCCCGCGCGCTGGCGATGGACCCGGTGGTGATGCTGTTCGACGAGCCGACCTCGGCGCTCGACCCGGAAATGGTCAACGAAGTGCTCGACGTGATGGTCCAGCTGGCCCACGAAGGCATGACCATGATGTGCGTGACCCACGAGATGGGCTTCGCGCGCAAGGTCGCCAACCGGGTGATCTTCATGGACCGCGGGCAGATCGTGGAAGACTGCGAGAAGGAGGAGTTCTTCGGCGACGTCAGCGCCCGCTCCGAACGCGCCCAGCAGTTCCTCGCCAAGATCCTCCCGCACTGATGTACCCGCCCTCGCCGGCCCGCCCGGCGGGGGCCTGCTCTACCCTCGCCTGCGATAACAATAAATAGGGAAAGCCCATGCAACCTGTGCTCTTCAGAACCCTGTCCCTCGGCGTCGCCATTGCCGCCGCATCCTCCTCGGCCTTCGCCGCCACGCTCGACGGCGGCGCCGTCGCCGCGCCCGACGAGTACGGCGCCAAGGTCGCCGCGCAGATCCTCAAGGCCGGCGGCAACGCGGTGGACGCCGCGGTGGCCACCGCCTTCACCCTGGCGGTCACCTACCCCGAGGCCGGCAACATCGGCGGCGGCGGCTTCATGACCCTGTACATGGACGGCAAGCCGTACTTCCTCGACTACCGCGAGGTGGCGCCGAAGGCCGCGAGCAAAACCATGTACCTGGACGACAAGGGCGAGGTGATCGAGAACCTCAGCCTGGTCGGCGCCAAGGCCGCCGGCGTGCCGGGCACCGTGATGGGCCTCTGGGAAGCCCACAAGCGTTTCGGCAAGCTGCCCTGGAGCGAGCTGCTGACCCCGGCCATCGGCTACGCGCAAAAGGGCTTCAAGGTCGCCGACAAGCAGTTCCAGTACCGCCAGGACGCCGTCGCGCTGTTCAACGGCAAGACCAACTTCGGCGACTACTTCGGCCACATGAAGGCCGGCGAGGCGTTCCTCCAGCCGGACCTGGCGAAGACCCTGGAGCGTATCGCCGACAAGGGCCCGGACGAGTTCTACAAAGGCCATACCGCCGACCTGCTGGTGGCACAGATGCAGCAGGACAAGGGACTGATCACCCACCAGGACCTCGCCGACTACAAGGTCAGGTGGCGCGAACCGATGCGCGTCGACTGGCAGGGCAACACGCTCTATACCGCGCCGCTGCCAAGCTCCGGCGGGATCGCCCTGGCCCAGTTGCTGGGCATCAAGGAAAACCGTGCCGCCGACTTCAAGGGCGTCGAGCTGAATTCCGCGCGCTACATCCACCTGCTGGCGGAGATCGAGAAACGCGTGTTCGCCGACCGCGCCGACTACCTCGGCGATCCGGACTTCTCCAAGGTCCCGGTGGCGCGCCTGACCGATCCGGCATACCTGAAGCAGCGTGCCGCCGAGGTCAACCCGACGGCGATCTCGCCGACCGAGAAGGTCCGTCCCGGCCTGGAACCGCACCAGACCACGCACTTCTCCATCGTCGACGCCGACGGCAACGCGGTGAGCAACACCTACACCCTCAACTGGGACTTCGGCAGCGGCGTGGTGGTCAAGGGCGCCGGCTTCCTGCTCAACGACGAGATGGACGACTTCAGCGCCAAACCGGGCGTGGCCAACGCCTTCGGCGTGGTCGGCAGCGACGCCAACGCCATCGAGCCGGGCAAGCGCATGCTCTCCTCGATGAGCCCGAGCATCGTCACCCGCGACGGCAAGGTCAGCCTGGTGGTCGGCACGCCCGGCGGCTCGCGGATCTTCACCTCGATCTTCCAGGTGCTGAACAACATCTACGACTTCCACCTGCCGCTGGAGAAGGCCGTGGCCGCGCAGCGCGTGCACCACCAGTTGCTGCCCAAGGACACGATCTACTACGACGCCTACGCGCCGCTCGCCGGCAAGGTCGCCGAGGAGCTGAAGGCGATGGGCTACACCCTGGAGGACCAGGGCTGGAACATGGGCGATATCCAGGCCATCCGCGTCGACGGCAAGGCCCTGGAGACCGCCTCCGATCCCCGTGGCCGCGGCGTCGGCCTGGTGGTGAAACCCTGACAGGACGGCGGGCGGCCGACGCCGCCCGCACCTGATTGCGTGCAACGACGATAACCCTACCAACCTACCGACACGAGATATCGCCATGAAGCCATTGCTCCACGCGTTCGCCCCCGGTGTTATGGCCCTGATGCTCCTGCTGCCGCAGGCCGCCCAGGCCAAGGAAGTCGCACCGCAACAGAAACTGTCCAACGTGGTCATCCTGGCCACCGGCGGTACCATCGCCGGCGCCGGCGCCAGCGCCGCCAACAGCGCCACCTACACCGCCGCCAAGGTGCCGGTCGACCAACTGCTGGCCAGCGTGCCGCAGCTCAAGGACATCGCCAACGTCCGCGGCCAACAGGTGTTCCAGATCGCCTCGGAAAGCTTCACCAACGAGAACCTGCTGGAACTGGGCAAGACCGTCGCCAAGCTGGCCGATAGCGACGACGTCGACGGCATCGTGATCACCCACGGTACCGACACCCTGGAAGAGACCGCCTACTTCCTGACCCTGGTCGAGCACACCGAGAAGCCCATCGTGGTGGTCGGCTCGATGCGCCCGGGCACCGCGATGTCCGCCGACGGCATGCTCAACCTGTACAACGCCGTGGCGGTGGCCGGCGACAAGTCGGCACGCGGCAAGGGCGTGCTGATCACCATGAACGACGAGATCCTCTCCGGCCGCGACGCGAGCAAGATGGTCAACATCAAGACCGAAGCGTTCAAGAGCCCGTGGGGCCCGCTGGGCATGGTGGTCGAGGGCAAGAGCTACTGGTTCCGCGCACCGGTGAAGCGGCACACGGTGAACTCCGAGTTCGACATCAAGCAGATCTCCGCGCTGGCTCCGGTGGAAATCGCCTACAGCTACGGCAACGTCAGCGACACCGCCTACAAGGCCCTGGCCCAGGCCGGCGCCAAGGCGATCATCCATGCCGGCACCGGCAACGGCTCGGTGCCCGCGCGCGTGGTGCCGACCCTGCAGGAACTGCGCAAGCAGGGCGTGCAGATCATCCGCTCCTCGCACGTCAATGCCGGCGGCTTCGTCCTGCGCAACGCCGAGCAGCCGGACGACAAGAACGACTGGATCGTCGCCCACGACCTGAACCCGCAGAAGGCGCGCATCCTGGCCGCGGTCGCGATGACCAAGACCCAGGACAGCAAGGAGCTGCAACGGATCTTCTGGGAATACTGAGTGAACCCTTCCGGCGCCGCCTGCCGGCCGTGCCGGAAAACCGCCCGCTCCGCCGCCCATCGTGGCGGCGGGCTGGCCTAGCCGCGACGACTGTGATGGAATCCCCCGACCCGCCCTGCAGCGTACCTCCGTCACTGACCGTGAAGCCCCGCCTCGTCCGCCAGTTGCTGCTCCCCATTCCCCTGCTCCTGCTGATGCTCGGCTTCGGCTACGGCGGCTACCGGATCAGCGAGAGCGCCGGCATCCGTGCCCTCGCCGAGAATGGCGAACGCCAGCTGGAGCTGCATGCGCGGACGGTCGAGAGCGAGATCAGCAAGTACACCTACCTGCCCAGCCTGCTGGAGCTGGAGCGCAGCGTCAGCCACCTGCTCACCGACCCGACGCCATACCGGCGCAACCAGGTCAACGCCTACCTCGAAGGCCTCAACCGCCGCGCCGGCAGCCGCGCGGTGTACCTGCTGGACACCAACGGCCGGGTCCTGGCCACCAGCAACTGGAGCGACCCGGACAGCTACCTCGGCGAGGACCTGTCGTTCCGCGCCTACTGGCAGGACGCGATGAAGGGCAAGCCGGGCCGCTTCTACGGCATCGGCAGCACCCGCGGCGAGCCGGGCTACTACCTGGCCCACGGCCTGGTCCACGGCGGCCGGATCATCGGCGTGGCGGTGGTCAAGGTGAAGATGGACGCCCTCGAGGAGCGCTGGGAGAAGGCGCGCCTGGAAGCCTTCGTCAGCGACGAGAACGGCATCATCATCCTCTCCAGCAACCCTGCCCTGCGCCTGAAGGCGGTGCGCTCCCTGAGCGCCGACGACAAGGAGCGCCTGGCGCGCAGCATGCAGTACTACTGGTGGGCGCTGAACGAGTGGCAGCCGCTGCTGCGCGAGCCGCTGGCCGCCGGAGTGGAGAAGCTCAGTTTCCCCGCCGATGAGCAGCACCCGCGCGGCGAAGCGGTCACCTACCTGGCGCAGACCCGCGCGCTGAATGACACGCCGTGGAACCTGACCCTGCTCAGCCCGCTGGAAGACCTGCGCCGCGACGCGGTGCGCAATGGCATGCTGGCCGCCATCGGTTTCGCCCTCCTGGCCTTCCTGCTGATCGCCTGGAACGAGCGGCGCAAGGTACTCGCCACCCGCCTCGCCGCGCGCGAGGCGCTGCAACGGGCCAACGGCGAGCTGGAAGTGAAGATCGCCGAACGCACCGCCGACCTGCAGGCCAGCAACGCACGCCTGACCGCCGAGATCCACGAGCGCCAGCAGGCCGAGGACACCCTGCGCAAGGCCCAGGACGAACTGGTCCAGGCCGGCAAGCTGGCGGTGATCGGGCAGATGTCCACCAGCATCGCCCACGAACTCAACCAACCACTGGCGGCGCTGCGTACGCTGTCCGGCAACACCGTGCGCTTCCTCCAGCGCGGCAAACTGGAGACCGCCAGCACCAACCTCGCCACCATCAATGAACTGGTCGACCGCATGGGCCGCATCACCGCCAGCCTGCGTGCCTTCGCCCGGCGCAGCGACGACGCCGGCCAGGCCAGCCTGGCCAAGGCGGTGGACGCGGCGCTGCTGATCCTGCACGGGCGCCTGGAGCAGGACCCGCCGACCCTGCACCGGCATTTCGACGATGTGCGCCTGGGCATCGACCAGACCCGCCTGGAGCAGATCCTGGTCAACCTGCTGGCCAACGCCCTCGACGCCATGAGCGGGCAGGCCGACCGCCAGCTCTGGCTGGAAGGCCGGCGCGAGGAGGAGCGCTACGTCCTGCGCGTGCGCGACAACGGCCCCGGTATCCCGCCGGCGGCGCGCGTCCACCTGTTCGAACCCTTCTTCACCACCAAGCCCGGCGAACATGGCCTGGGCCTCGGCCTGACCCTCTCGGCCAGCCTGGCCACCGCCGCCGGCGGCAGCCTCAGCGTGCAGCACCCCGAAAGCGGCGGAACCGCCTTCGAGCTGAGCCTGTCCCTGGTTCCCGATTCCCCGACTGCGAGTCCCGCCCGATGAACGAGCCGCTTTCCGTCCTGATCGTCGAAGACGATCCGCATGTCTTGCTCGGCTGCCAGCAGGCGCTGGAGCTGGAGGACATCCCCTGCATCGGCGTCGGCAGCGCCGAGGAGGCGCTGCAACGGGTCGACCGCGACTTCGCCGGCATCGTCGTCAGCGACATCCGCCTGCCCGGCATCGACGGCCTGACCCTGCTGGAGCGTCTCAAGGCCCTCGACCCGAGCCTGCCGGTGGTGCTGATCACCGGTCACGGCGACATCTCCATGGCGGTACAGGCGATGCACGCCGGCGCCTACGACTTCATGGAGAAGCCCTTCTCTCCGGAACGCCTGGTCGAGGTCGCCCGCCGCGCCCTGGAGCAGCGCGGGCTGGCCCGCGAGGTCAGCGCGCTGCGTCGCCAGTTGGCCGGCCGCCAGGACCTGGCGCAACGGATCATCGGCCGCTCGCCGGCGATCCAGGCGTTGCGCGAGCTGATCGCCAACGTCGGCGACACCTCGGCCAACGTGCTGATCCTCGGCGAGACCGGCACCGGCAAGGAGCTGGTGGCGCGCTGCCTCCACGACTACAGCCGGCGCCACCAGCATGCCTTCGTCGCGCTGAACTGTGGCGGCCTGCCGGAGAACCTGTTCGACAGCGAGATATTCGGCCACGAGGCGCACGCCTTCACCGGTGCCAACAAGCGGCGGATCGGCAAGATCGAGCATGCCAACGGCGGCACGCTGTTCCTCGACGAGATCGAGAGCATGCCGGTCAACCTGCAGATCAAGCTGCTGCGGGTGTTGCAGGAACACACCCTGGAACGCCTCGGCTCGAACCAGTCGATCCCGGTGGACTGCCGGGTGATCGCGGCGACCAAGGCGGACCTCGCCGCCATGGGCAAGAGCGGCCAGTTCCGCAGCGACCTCTACTACCGGCTCAACGTGGTGAGCCTGGAACTGCCGGCACTGCGCGACCGCCGCGAGGACATCCTGCTGCTCTTCGAACACTTCCTCCAGCAATCCTCGCTGCGCTTCGACCGCCCCGCGCCGGAACTCGACCGTGCCACCGTGGCCAGCCTGATGGCCCACGACTGGCCGGGCAACGTGCGCGAACTGCGCAACGTCGCCGAACGCTTCGCCCTCGGCCTGCCGGTGTTCAACAAGGGCGGCCAGGCCGTACAGACCGGCGGCCCGCGCTTCGCCGAAGCGGTGGAGGCATTCGAGAAGGCCCTGCTCGGCGACGCCCTGGCCCGCCACCACGGCAACCTGACCCAGGCCAGCCAGGACCTGGGCATGGCCAAGACCACGCTGTTCGACAAGGTGAAGAAGTACGGCCTGCAATAGGCCGGAGCGCCCTCTTCGCCCTGCCCGCCTGGCGTGGGGCGCAGGGCGCGATGCTTCATTCGACATTTCTCACCCGCCTGCGATTCCGCTCGGCGGATAACGCCGGGGGCGTTATTCGCCCTACCCGCCTGACGCAGCGCGTCATAGGCCATTCCTCCTCCCTCGGTGCGCCCTACCCGCCGGTGTCGGGAATGCGCTATCCGGGCATTCGTGAATTGAACTCAAGTGTCATTTTCCCTGGCAGCGGTTTTTCGCACGAATCGTTCCGCCAATAATGCGCTCACCTTCTTCCAGCGCGCCGCGCCACGGCCGGCCTCACGAGCGAGATCGCCATCATGCTGTTCAGCCCCTATGCCTTTGGCCACCTGACCCTCCCCAATCGCATCGTCATGCCGCCGATGACCCGTTCCCGCGCCGCCAGTGGTGAAGTCGCCACCGCGCTGATGGCCGAGTACTACAGCCAGCGCGCCGGCGCCGGCCTGATCGTTTCCGAAGGCACCCAGATCAGCCGGCAGGGCCAGGGCTACGCCTGGACACCGGGCATCCACAGCGCCGAGCAGGTCGCCGGCTGGCGCCAGGTCACCGACGCGGTGCACGCCGCCGGCGGGCGCATCTTCGCCCAGCTCTGGCACGTCGGCAGGGTCTCGCACACCTCGCTGCAACCGGGCAACGCCGCCCCGGTGTCCTCCTCGGCGCTGGTGGCCGAAGGCGTGAAGGTCTTCGTCGATCCCCAGGGCCGCGGAGCGCAGGCCGGCGGCGGCGAGATGGTCCAGCACTCGGCGCCGCGTGCGCTGGCCGTGGAGGAAATCCGGGAGATCGTCGCCGACTATGCCCAGGCCGCACGCAACGCCCTCGACGCCGGCTTCGACGGGGTCGAGCTGCACGGCGCCAACGGCTACCTGATCAACCAGTTCATCGACTCCCAGGCCAATGCGCGCAACGACCAATACGGCGGCTCGCTGGAGAACCGCCTGCGCTTCCTCCGCGAAGTCGCCGAGGCGGTCACCGCGGTGGTCGGCAGGGAGCGCATCGGCGTGCGCCTGGCGCCGCTGACCACCCTGCAGGGCGCGGTCGACGACACCCCGCAAGCCACCTACCTGGCCGCGGCGCGGCTACTGGACGAGATCGGCGTGGCCTACATCCACATCGCCGAGGCCGACTGGGAAGACGCCCCGGCCATGCCGGCGGCGTTCAAGGAAGCGTTGCGCATCGTCTACCGTGGCAGCCTGATCTACTCCGGCATGTACACCAAGGCGCGCGCCGAGGAAGCCCTGGCCAGGGGCTGGGCCGACCTGGTCGGCTTCGGCCGGCCGTTCATCGCCAACCCTGACCTGCCCTACCGCCTGGAGCACGACCTGGCGCTGGCCGACGGCGACCGCTCGACCTACTTCGGTGGCGCCGCCGCCGGCTACACCGACTACCCGAGCCTGCCGCAGGCGGCCGGTTGAAACCCCTAGCCGACCGGACCGCGAGCGCGCGGCCGGTTGGCGAAACATGCCGCCACAACCTCGCCTTTGGTCGACTAGAACCTACGGCTGGCGGGACCTAGACTCAATTCGCCAGATATTCATTATTAATAGGCCTGATTTCCTGGACAGGGGGGACCACCGATAGCATCGAGGAACATTTCGAGGAATCCGCCATGAGCAAGTCCCTGATCGTCTCCCTGGCTGCCAGCCTGGTCGTCCTAGCCGGTTGCGCCAACCCGCCGCGCAGCGTCGAACGCCCCTACAGCGACGCCGAAATCAAGTCCTACGCCCTCGACAGCCTGGAACGCAGCGACCTCTCGCCGAAGCGCCTCGACCAGTACCGCAGCGTGCTCGGCACGCCGCACCGGCAGACCCTCTAGCGCCTTCAGACGGGGCGCCGCCAGACGCTCGCCAGCCAGGGCTGCTGCTCGCGCGGCAGGCCCGGCGGCCGGTAGTAGTGCTCCAGCTCGACGAAACCGGCCTCCTCCAGCAGGCGTTTCCAGGCCGGGTAGTCGTGGTAGGCACCGTAGCGTTGGCCATTCCAGCCCTCGCGGTTGTCGCCGCGCGGGTTGGAGCTGAACAGCACGCCGCCCGGCCGCAGCGCTTCGAAGAGTTCGCCGAGCACCCGCGGCAAGGCGCTGCCGGGCACATGGAACAGGCTGGCGTTGGCGAAGATGCCGTCGAAGTGCCCAGCCGGCAGTCGCAGCGCCAGGAAATTCTGTTGCCATACCTCGCAACCGCTGTCGGCCCTGGCCATCTCGACGAAGCGCGGCGTGCCTTCGAGTCCCACCGGCTGGTGGCCGAGGCGGCGGAAGGTGGCCAGGTCGCGCCCGGGACCGCAGCCGAAATCGAGGATCCGGTACGGCGGCGGCCCGTCGATATGGCGCAGCAGCGCCTCGACGTTCTGGCTCACGTCATGGCCGCGGGTGCCCTCGCGGAAGCCTTCGGCGTTGCGCTGGTAGTCGGCCAGGGTGGTGGCGGTGATCGCGTCGAAATCCTCGGTGCTCATGTCTGCTCGCAGTGGCGGGGTTCCGCCCAGTCTAGCGCCGGCACGGGTTTCGCCTAAGGTTTTGTAATAGTTTCCCGCTGTGGCGAGGGCCCGCGACACAGTAGGATCGACTTCCCTTTGACTCTCAATGGCCATCATGACCACCCTTTCGGAGCCCCCCAGTCGTCCTTCCGGACAACCCTCCCCGCTTCGCCTTCGCCACCTGCGTCCGCCCCTCGACGCCGAATCCCTCGCCTCGTCCCCCTCCGTCACCGCCGGCTGCCGCAGCCGCGCCGTGCAGCGTCGCGCCAGCGCGACGGCCAGCCGGACCGGGAGGTAAGCGCACATGGAATGGATAGCTGACCCGACTGCCTGGCTCGGCCTGGCGACCCTGATCGTGCTGGAGATCGTCCTCGGCATCGACAACCTGGTGTTCATCGCGATCCTCGCCGACAAGCTGCCGCCGCACCTGCGCGACCGCGCCCGGGTCCTCGGCCTGTCGCTGGCGCTGCTGATGCGCCTGGGCCTGCTGGCGAGCATCTCGTGGATGGTGACCCTCACCGAGCCGCTGTTCGAGGTATTCGGCAAGAGCTTCTCCGGCCGCGACCTGATCATGCTGTTCGGTGGCGTGTTCCTGCTGTTCAAGGCCACCATGGAGCTGCACGAACGCCTCGAAGGCCATGTCGCCCAGCACGCCGGCAACAAGACCTACGCGCTGTTCTGGCCGATCGTCGCGCAGATCGTGGTGCTCGACGCGGTGTTCTCGCTCGACGCGGTGATCACCGCGGTGGGCATGGTCGAGCACCTGGAAGTGATGATGATCGCGGTGATCGTCTCCATCGGCCTGATGATCGTCGCCAGCAAGCCGCTGACCCGCTTCGTCAATCGTCACCCGACGGTGATCATGCTGTGCCTGGGCTTCCTGATGATGATCGGCTTCAGCCTGACCGCCGAGGGCCTGGGCTTCCATATCCCGAAAGGCTACCTGTACGCGGCCATCGGCTTCTCGATCCTCATCGAGGTGTTCAACCAGGTCGCCCGCAAGCGCCGCAAGAAGAGCCTGCAGGGCCACCGCCCGCTGCGCGCACGTACCGCCCATGCGGTGCTGCGCCTGCTCGGCGGCCAGCGCCTGGAGGCCGACGAGGTCGGCGAGGAAGTCGCCGACCTGTTCGAGGAGGGCGACGACCAGGTGGTCTTCGACCGCCGCGAGCGGGTGATGATCAGCGGCGTGCTGCAATTGGCCGAGAAGCCCATCCGCAGCCTGATGACGGTACGCGCCGAGGTCGACTGCATCGACCTCGACAGCGGCCGCGAGGCGATCCGCGCGGCGCTGCTCGAATCGTCCTACTCGCGCCTGCCGCTGGTGCGCGACGGGCGCGTCGAGGAGCCGCTGGGCTACGTGCACAAGAAGGAACTGCTCAAGGAGCTGCTCGCCGGCGCCCAGCCGGACCTGGAAAGCCTGGCCCGCCAGCCGCTCAACCTGTTGCAAGACTGTTCGATCCTCAATGCCCTGGAGCAGATGCGCGAGGCCTCGACCCACGTGGCCTTCGTGGTCAACGAGTTCGGCGAATTCATCGGCCTGCTGACCCTGACCGACATTCTCGAATCCATCGCCGGCGAGCTGCCCGACGCCAGCGAGATCGACGGTCCGGACGTGGTCGAGGAGAACGACGGCTACCTGGTCAGCGGTGCCATGAACCTCAGCCAGGTGCGTCGACGCGTGGGGTTCGACGCGCGCGCCACGGAGGACTACCAGACCCTCGCCGGGCTGGTGATGAGCCTGCTCGACCGCCTGCCGGTGATCGGCGACCGCCTGCAGTGGCAGGACTGGGAACTGCGGGTGGTGGAAGTGGAAGAACGCCGGGTGACCCGGGTCCTGCTGCGCAGGGGCTGAGCGAAGCGGCGGCCGCCGATCCGGCCGCCGCCCTCCCCGGCGCAGCGGCAGACCGCTACAGGCGGCGCTGCCAGGCCTGCGCCTGCTCGTCCTTGACCACCTCGACGAAAGCTTCCGGCAACAGGGTGCGGAACGGTCCTTCGTCGGCCTCGGCCAGCTCGACCATCCGCGCGATCATTTCCTCCGGATCGTACTGCTCGAAGGGAAAGCGCACGCCGCTGTGGTCGGTGAAGTGACGCTGCGGGTCGTACCAGCGTTTCCAGGTTTCCATCATGCGATCGTTGAAGCCGGTCTGGTACGGGCCGGGATTGACGGTGCCGACCTGGATGCCGAACGGCTTCAGTTCGGCATGCAGGGCCTCGGCGAAGGCCTCCAGGGCATGCTTGGAGGCGCAATAGGGGCCGGTATAGGGACCGGTGATCAGGCCGGCGATGGACGACACGAAGAGCACCTTGCCGCCACGCTTCTGCTCGACCATGCGCCGGACGAAACCCTGGGTCAGTTCCAGGTTGGCGAACACGTTGGTCTCGAACAGCGCGCGCACCAGTTCCAGCGGGATCTCCGCGCTGGCCCCGGCCTCGGCGCTGCCGGCGTTGTTCAGCAACACGTCGATATCCCATTCCCAGGCGCGTTCGCGATCGGCGGCGACGGTGATGTCGAGGGTTTCCACCCGCAGCGGGACGCCACGCCGCCCGGCCTCTTCGCGCAGGTCGGCGGCCTGCCCGGCGCCGCGCACGCCGGCGATCGTCCGATGGCCGCGGGCGGCCAGGCGCAACGCCACTTCCCGACCGAAGCCGCTGCCGGCCCCGGTCACCAGGATTCGCTTCTGTTTCATCTCGATTACCTCTGGATTGTTGCCATGGCCACGGCGGCCTCGGCGATGGATTGGTCCTGGGCCGCGCTGGCGCCGGAGACGCCGACGCCACCCAGGCAGGAACCGCCGGCATCGCCCAGCGGCATGCCGCCGGCGAAGCAGGCCAGCCCGCCGTTGCTCTGCTCGATGCTCCACAACGGCTGGCCCGGCCCGGCGAGTCGGCCCAGCTCGCCGCTGGGCAGGCGGAACAGCGCGGCGCTGCGCGCCTTGCGCTGGGCCAGGTCGATGGCACCGGGAACGCTGTCGTCCATCCGTACGAACGCCAGCAGGTTGGCATGGGCGTCGACCACCGCGACGCAGACCGCCAGGCGCTGCCGCTGCGCTTCGGCAATGGCCGCCGCGATGCAGCGTTGGGCATGTTGCAGAGACAGGTGGGTAGACATGGCCGGCGTCCTCATCGAGTGCTTGCGGGCCAGTCTAGAAAGGTCGAAGCTTTAACAGAACCGGCCTTCTCCTACGTAGACTTTCAAGTTTTTCTAACAATGAATCGACGCGATCCCCTCGCCGGCCTGCATGTCTTCAGGCAGGTCGCCGACACCGGCAGCTTCACCCGCGCCGCCGCCCTGCTCGGGGTGACGCCGGCGGCGGTGAGCCAGGCGATCAACCAACTGGAAGCCGAGCTGCGTCTCAAGCTGTTCCACCGCACCACCCGCGGGGTCAGCCTGAGCGAGGCCGGGCAGCGCTACCACGAACAGACCGAACAGCCCTACCGCGACCTGGTGCGCGCCCGCGAAGCGCTCGGCGAAAGCCTCGCGGAACCCTCCGGGCAGCTGCGCATCAGCGCCCTGCACCTGGCGAAGAACCTGGTGATCGCACCGATGCTCAACGAGTTCGTGCGACGCTACCCGAAGGTGCAACTGGAGATTCGCTACGAGGACCAGTTGGTGGATATCGTCAGGGAACGGCTGGATGCCGGCATCCGCCTGGCCGACGCCCTGCAGCCGGGCATGGTCGGGGTGCAACTGACAGCGCCGCTGGCGTGCCTGCTGGTGGCCACTCCGGCCTACCTCGCCGAGCACGGTACGCCGGCCAGCGTCGCCGACCTCGATGGGCATGCCGCCGTGCGCTTCCGTTTCCCGCGCAGCGGCCGTCTGCACAAGTGGCGCCTGCGGGAAGACGGGCGGGAACTGGAAGTGGACCTGCCGGCACGCTTCGTCAGCACCGACACCGAGGCGATCATCGAGGCGGCCCGCGCCGGCGCCGGGATCGCCCAGGCATTCATCCGCGAGCGGGTCGCCGCGGACCTCGCCGCCGGGCGCCTGGTGGAAGTGCTGCCTGGCAGTTGCCTGCCGCTGCCGCCGATGTGGCTGTATTACCTGAACCGCCGCCACGTACCGGCCAAGCTGCGCGCCTTCATCGAACTGCTACGCGAGTGGCGGCAGCCGGCCTGAACCTCAGCGGCCCTTGCCGGCCGGCCCCGGCCGGCTCAGCAGGAGGTCGTCCGGTCCGTCGATCTCGATGAAGCGTCCGCTTTCCAGCGCCTCCTCCAGCGGCGTGCCGGCGAGCACGTCGGCCTTGCGCAGGGCGCTGGAGAAACGCAGGTCGGCGCTGGCCTCGACCTTCGCCAACGGCACCTGGTAGGTCTTGAACGCACCGTAGCGGAAGCCTTCGCTGGGCATCATCCCTTCCTGCCCCAGCAGGTAGGCGGACACTCCCAGTTCGCCGCTGTCGGCGTCGATCATCGCCACCACCTTCCAGAACTCCAGCGGCACCTGCACGCCCTGGTAGAGCGGATCGTCGTCGCGGAACACCGGGCCGGTGAACACCGAGATGCGGAAGCCCTCGCTCCTGGCGTTCTGCAGCACGTAGTCCTCCAGCGACAGCCAGCTGCGCTGGTTGAGCTGCGCCACCTGGGGTACCGCGTTGGTGTAGACGAAGGTGTCGTCCTCGGCCTGCCGGGCGATGGCATCGCTGTCGCCCCAGCCGGGATCCTCGCGACGCACCATGTGGCCCTTGTCGAACGAAGCCGGGCCGTAGAAGTCCTTGTGTCCGACCTGCGCGGCCGCCTCGATGCGCGGGTCGAAGCCCCAGGAATCCTTGCGCTTGAGCGAACGCTTGAGCGCACCGTCGATATTCACCGCGGTGAGGATCGGCAAGCGCCGGCTGGCGCTCATCACCACCGAGAAATGCAGGTAGTCCAGGCGCGTGCCCTTGCCCACCGGCAGCACCTGGTGGCTCTTGCCCGGCTTGGGCAAGGTCGCCTTCGGCCCGAGGAAGGCCTCGTCGAAACCCTTGCGCTCGGCCAGGTCGGCGACGCTGCGCTGCTTTTCCTGGAAGCGCGGCGCGCCGCGCTTCAGCTCCGCCCCGGCCACCGGCACCCAGGCGCGACGCGCCAGCAGGCTGCGGATCACGCTGGCCTTCACCGCATAGTTGGTCTTGCGGAACTGGCCGCCGAAGTGCAGGCCGACCACCTCGCCGCCGTCGATCGAAAGCACCGCCGAGCCAGAATTGCCGCCCAGGGTCGAGCAGTCGTGGGTCAGGTACCAGGCGTCATGGGGCAATCCCACGACTTCGCCGGGAGCGAAACGCTTGACGTCGTAGATGTTGCCGAAGATATCTTCCATCGCCCCGGCGTCGTTGCGGCTGTCGCGCGCCGGATAGCCGACCACCGCCACCGCCTGGCGCGGCTCGGCATCCTGGCGCGCGAGGACCAGCGGCGGCGGCAGCAGGTCGCCCTTCACTACCTGGAGGATCGCCATGTCCGGCGCCTCGGAGACGTCCGGGGCGATCCACAGGACCCGCGCGATCACATGCTCGTCGCTTTCCGGCTGGCGGTATTCCTCGCGGAAGTCCACGCGGGTGCGCACCTGCTTGCCAGCCTGGTTGAGACGGAAGCGGAACAGGCTGCCCTGGCGTTCGGCGAACAGGCTGGCGACATGCCGGTTGGTGACGATCAGGTCGTCGTCGATGCGCCAGCCGGTACCGCACCAGTCCATGCTGTCGTGGTCGATCAATTCCAGCCGACCGACCGAGCGGATCGGCGTGGCCAGCGCGGCGCGATGCTTCTTCAGGCGCTGCTCCAGGCCGGCCAGCGGCGCTTCGTCGAAGATACCGTTCTTCACCAGCAGCACCGGCCGGCTCTTGAGCAGGACGATCGCCTCGCTGAAGCGCCGCGAGTCGAAGAACGAGGCGTCGGATTCCGGCGACACGCTCTTGCCCAGGTGGTCGGCGATCTGCTCGCGGCTGGCGTTGTACGCCGGCACGTTGCTCCACTCACCGCGGGCGGCGAGGTGGGCGAGTTCCTCGCGGGTGCCCTTTTCCTTCAGTACCGAGCAGACCCGCAGTTCTTCCGGCGTGGCCCGCCGGGGGTTGCGCTTGCGCATGGCCATGTCCCTCGCTGGGCGGATATCCCTGGCAGGAGTCTAGCCGAGGGACATGACAGGGCCATGTCCCGCTGGCGGAGCGCCGCTCAACCGGCGAACAGCCGGTAGGCCGGGTTGTGGGTTTCCTCCCAGTACGGATAGCCGATGGCTTGCAACGCCACCTCCAGCTCGCCGCGCTCCTCGTCCGGCACCTGCAATCCGGCCAGCACCCGACCGTCGGCGGCGCCGTGGTTGCGGTAGTGGAACAGGCTGATGTTCCAGCGCGAGCCGAGCTTGTCGAGAAAGTTCAGCAAGGCCCCGGGGCGTTCGGGAAACTCGAAGCGGAACAGCCGCTCGCGGCGCACCTCGGTACCGTGGCCGCCGACCATGTGGCGGATGTGCAGCTTGGCCATCTCGTTGTCGGTCAGGTCGAGTACCGGGAAGCCCTGCTCGCGCAGGCCGGCGAGCAGGTCGGCGCGACTGTCGGTGAGCGGATGGGTCTGCACGCCGACGAACAGGTGGGCCTGGCGGTCGCTGTGGTAGCGGTAGTTGAACTCGGTGATCTGGCGCCGGCCCAGCGCCGCGCAGAAGGCCTTGAAGCTGCCCGGCCGCTCGGCCACGGTGACGGCGATGATCGCTTCGCGCTGTTCGCCCAGTTCGGCGCGCTCGGCAACGTGGCGCAGGCGGTCGAAGTTGATGTTGGCACCGGAGTCGATGGCCACCAGGGTCTGCCCCTCGGTGCGTTCGCGGGCCACGTACTTCTTAATTCCCGCTACGGCCAGGGCGCCGGCCGGCTCGGTGATCGAACGGGTGTCGTCGTAGATGTCCTTGATCGCCGCGCAGATTTCGTCGCTGCCGACAGTGATCACCTCGTCGACGTGGTCCTTGCAGACCTCGAAGTTGCAAGCGCCGATCTGCGCCACCGCCACCCCGTCGGCAAACAGCCCGACCTGGCCCAGCACCACCCGCTCGCCGGCGGCCAGCGCCGCCTGCAGGCAGTTGGAATCCTCCGGCTCGACGCCGATCACGCGAATATCCGGACGCAGGTGCTTGACGTAGGCGGCGATCCCGGCGATCAGGCTGCCGCCGCCGACCGGCACGAAGATCGCGTCGAGGCGGCCGCTGTGCTGGCGGAGGATCTCCATCGCCACCGTGCCCTGTCCGGCGATCACGTCCGGATCGTCGTAGGGCGGGACGAAGGTCATGCCTTCGCGCTCGGCCAGTTGCAGGGCATGGGCCAGCGCATCGGGGAAAGCGTCGCCGTGCAGCAACGCCTCGCCGCCGCGCGCCAGCACGCCCTTGACCTTGAGCTCGGGAGTGGTGCGCGGCATCACGATCACCGCCCGCACGCCCAGGCGCTGCGCCGCCAGGGCCAGGCCCTGGGCATGGTTGCCGGCGGAGGCGGTGATCACCCCGCGGGCCTTCTGCTCGTCGCTCAGGCGCGCGACACGGGTGTAGGCGCCGCGGATCTTGAAAGAGAACACCGGCTGCAGGTCCTCGCGCTTGAGCAGCACCCGGTTGCCCAGGCGCTGGGACAACTGCGGCGCGACCTGCAAGGGGGTTTCCACGGCGACGTCGTACACCGGCGCGGCCAGGATGCTTTCCACGTAGCCGGCCAGCAGGGGTTTGCTTGCGCTGAGGGTCGAGGCGCTCATCGGCTGGCCTCCGCGCTCGCCGCCACCGAGGCCAGCAGGTCGGTGCCGTAGGAGTTGTCCACCGCGCAGCGCCACTGGCCATCGGCCTCCTGGCGGAACACGTAGGTGGCCCGACGTTGCAGGCGTCCGGCCTTCGACTCGATCACCGCCTCGGCCATGACCAGCGCCGTATCTCCCGCCTCGATCACCCGCAGGTCGTGCTGGCGCACTCGCAGGCTGTGCTCGAAGTGCCGGGCGATGGCGTCGAACGCCTGGCGGATCTGCGCCTTGCCGCAGGCGTTGAGGCCCGGCTTGACCACCAGGGTGGCGTCGTCGCAATAGAAATCCATCAGGGCATCGAAATGCCCGGCATTGATCAGGGCGTCGGCCCGGCCAACGAGGTTCTGGAGGGTCTGGTGCTGCATGCTGTTCTCCCGGTTCGGTGGTTTTGGCCCAGGAGACAGAACGAAGAACCCGCCTCGAGGGCGGGTTCGGAGTGGACGCTGGCTAACCCGCCATAGCTGGAATGGCGGTAATAATGCTGCGGCGGGTAAGCAGGGTCGCGAAGGTCATGGGTATCGAAACTACGGCGCCGCCCCGTTGGCTGTCAAGCGGTCCGGCCGCGCCGGCAGGAAAAAGCCCCTGCCGCGATGGCAGGGGCTTGCCGTTTTGGCCGAGCGCCGCCGGAGATCAGCGGGTCAGCAGCACCTTCTGCGGCTGCGAGCCGCTCACGGTGACCAGCTTGGTGACGGTGCCGCCCTCGGTGATGGTCTTGCCATCGCTCTGGGCGCTCCAGGTCAGTTCGCTGGAAATGTAGTAGGTGCCGTTGGGGATGTGGTCGAAGTCGAAGCGACCGTTCTGGTCGGTGGTCGCCTCGCGCACGTAGGTGGCGCGTCGCGGGTCGAGCACCGGCGGTTGCACGTCGGGATCGCGCTTGGCGGCATCGAGGTTGCCGAACTTCGCGTAGTAGGCCTTCATGTAGCTGGTCGCCGGCTCCAGGGTGACCTTGGTGTTGGTCCCCTTCTGGATCGCACCCGACGCGCTGGTCAGGTACAGGTCGCCGTTGATCACGCCCTCGCCCACCTGCTGGGTCGCCGCGTATTCATGCTCCGGGAAATCCGGCAGGTCGTTGGGGTTGGAGGCGCAGGCCGCCAGGGCCACGGTCATGGCCAGGAGGCCGAGGTTCTTCTTGATCGAAAGCATGGGCAATTCCTTTTTTCAAGCGAAGGTAACGAGTCCGTTGTGCGGCACCGACCGCGTGCTCAGGAGCGGCGCCCGAGCAGGAAGCCGGCGAGCAGGCCCACCGCGGTGGTGATGGCCACGGTCTGCCAGGGATTGGCGCCGATATAGCTTTCCGTCGCATCCACCGCGTGGCGGCTGCGTTCGGCCACGGCGCTACCGCCCTTGCCGAGGGCATCGTTGGCCTTCTCCAGCAGCGCGCCGATCCGCGCACGGGCGCTGTCGGCCTTGTCGCCGGCGAAGGCGGCGCTGTCGGCGAGCATGCTGTTGGCTTCGGAGAGCAGTTCCTGCAGCTCGCTGTAGCTCTGGTGCTGGATCTGCTCGAGGTTGTCTTTCACTGCGTTTTTGCGTGCCATCGAAGAGGCTCCCTGAAAAATGACTTGCAAAGGAGTTGATAGGCGCCGCAGTGAAAAAGTTCAGAGGAAATCGCCGGGAAGAACCGGCGCCCAGGCAGTGGGCGCCGGCTTCCATGGCCTGCCTGCCGTCAGAACGCGTAGATCGCCGAAAGAATCGCCGTGCGACCGTCGCCATACTCGATGGCCGAGGAGCGCGACTGGTTGCCGTACACCTGGCGCACCCGCTCGACGTAGGCCTTGTCGAACAGGTTGTCGAGGTTGAGTTGCAGTTTCAGGTCGCGCGTCGCCTGGTAGCCGAGCATCATGTTGTGCACCCAGTAGGCATCCAGCTTGCCGTTGTCCACCGAGGTGACGTTGCGCTGGCTGACGTAGCGTGCGCCATAGCCCAGGGTCACGCCCTCGGGCAGTTCGTAGGTGCTCCAGAGGCTCAACGAGCGCGGCGGGGTATTGCCCAGTGCCTGTCCCTCGCGCTGCGGGTTGCTGGATTTCAGGGTTTCGCTGTCGAGGTAGGTGTAGGTGGCGAAGAGGTCCCAGTGCTCGTTCAGCTTGCCGCTGGCGCTCAGCTCCAGGCCACGCACGCGCTGTTCGCCGGCAAGCACGTAGCTGCCGTCGGCCAGGCGTTCGCGGGCGTCTTCCTTCTTCACCTGGAACAGCGCCGCGTCCAGCTCCAGGCGCCGTCCGAGGAACTCCCACTTGGTGCCCAGCTCGTAGGTGCTGTTCTTCTCCGGCGCCAGGCCTCCGGTCGCCTCGGTCACGCCCGAGCCGGTGGTGACCAGGTGTTCCGCCGAGGGGTTGAAGGAGGTGCCGTAGGAGACGTACACCCGCCCGTTCTCCAGCGGCTTGAATACCAGCCCCGCCCGCGTGCTCAGCTTGTCGTCGGAACTGTCGGCGCGCACCGTCGGCTTGCCTGAGGGCGTGCTCCGCGAGGTGCCGTCGATCCAGTCGTAGCGCAGGCCCAGGCTGAGGTCCCAGCGCTCGTCCAGGGCGATGGTGTCGAAGGCGTACAGCGCCTTGACCTCCAGTTCGGTCCGGTTGCGCGCGCTGTCGCGCTTGTCGGTGGGGCCGTTCCAGTAGCCCGGCGGGTTGTGCAGGTCGAAGCCGTTGGCCGGGTAGAACTTGCCCAGGTTGTAGGAGTAGGTGGTGCGGTCGTAGGTCTCGCGGGACAGCTCGAAGCCGCCGATCAGCGTATGCGCCAGGCCGAAGGTATCGAAGCGGCCGGTGAGGTTGGTCTGGTTGATCCACATCCGCGTCTTCGAATCGCGCCCGTAGGCTTGCGGTCCCGCCGGCAGGTAGCGCCCCGGCGGCAGGCCCTTCTGGTTGACGTGGGAGGCGGAGATCACCGTGTCCCGATGCAGGTGGGAATAGCGGATGAGGTTCTGCAACTGGAAGTCGTCGCTGAAATCGTGTTCGAGCTTGAGGGTGGCGACGTCGTTGTCGATCCGTTCCTCGTCCAGGTTGCGCCAGCCGAAATAATCGTGGCGGCTGACGCCGTCCAGCTTGCGCCCGTTCAGCGCCGGCACGCCATAGTCGGGAAGGTTGTCGTCGCGTTGGTGGAAGTAGCTCAGGGTCAGGCGGGTCGGGGTGTCCAGGCCGAAGGTCAGGGATGGCGCGATGCCCCAGCGCTGCTTGTCGATCTGTTCGCGCCCGGCGACGTCGTTGTGGTGGGCCATGAGGTTGAGGCGGAAGGCGGTCGACTCGCCGAGCCCTTCCAGCGGCTGGTTGGTGTCCAGGGTCAGGCGCCGGTAGCGGTCCGTGCCCAGCCCGGCGCCCAGGTGGGTGAAGGCTTCGGCCTTGGGCTGCTTGCTGACCATGTTGATGCTGCCGCCGCTGGTGCCGGCGCCGCCGAACACCGAGTTCGGTCCCTTGATCACTTCCACCGCCTCCAGGTTGAACAGGTCGCTGCGGCTGGTCTGGGCGCTGTCGCGCAGCCCGTCCACCTGCATGTTGGCGTTGGCGCTGAAGCCGCGGATGTTGATGCTGTCGCCGGAACCGCCGCCGCCTTCGCCGGCGTTGAAGGTGATGCCGGAGACGTTGGACAGCACCTGGCGCAGGCTCAGGGCGTTCTGCTCCTGGATTACCTTTTGCGGCACCACCGTGACGGTCTGCGGGGTATCCAGCAGCGGCACGGCGTACTTGGCCGAGGCCGAGCGTTCGACCCTGGACGAGGCCTGCTCGCCGGTGACCGTGTCGGCTCCCAGTTCCAGGGGATCGTCCTTGCGCGCCGCGTCCTCGGCCAGGGCCGGCGAGGAGCAGGCGGCCATCAGCAGCATCAGCGGCGCCAGCGGGCGTTTGGTGGGCAAGGGGGACGGCTCGTTGCGACGATCCATGAAGTACTCCATCTTGGTTATTGAGAATCATTGGCATTTGATTGATGGAGGGTTTTTTCCACAAGCCGGACAGCTCCGAAAAAGCTCCCGGAAAAATCTGATAACCAACGGCAGAGTCCCGGAACAGAGGGCTCGCCGCGCGGCCCTTCTGCCAGGCGGCGACCGCATCCCTGCCATCGCGCAGACAAAAAAAAGCCCCGCCAATCGACCGGCGGGGCTTTCCCTAAAGCGTGTCGCCTCAGAACAGCGAGGCGACCAGATGAGTGGCGGGCGCCACCTGGAAGTCGATGGACATCATCACGCTCAGCGCGGTGATGGCGACGATGGAGAAGGCGAACAGCTTGCGCGCCCAGACCCGGTCGTCGGCAGTCCAGTAGCCGGTCAGGGCGATGGCCAGCCACCACAGGCTCACCGCCACCGCCACCAGCAGGTAGCCGTAGCCGGCGTAGCCGCCCAGGCACAAGGCGAGGGTCGCCGCCATGAAAGCGAGGATGTAGAGCACGATGTGGATCTTGGTCACCGCGATGCCGCGCGCCACCGGCAGCACCGGGATGCCGGCCGCCTCGTAGTCCTTCAGGCGGAAGATGGCGATGGCATAGGAGTG
>NZ_SCND01000209.1:0-10677 GCF_005503585.1 Pseudomonas sp. 2VD | reverse complement strand
ATGTGCAGCCGGGCGGAGTGCTCGCCGGTATCGGCTTGCCGAGCGAGTTCCAGGTCAATTCCATCCATGGCCAGGGCGTTGATCGTCTGGCGCCGGGCCTTCGAGTAGAAGCACTGGCGCCTGACGGGTTGGTCGAAGCCATCTCCGTAGAAGGTGCAAAAGCCTTCGCTCTTGGTGTGCAATGGCACCCGGAGTGGCAGGTTCTGACGAACCCCAACTATCTCGCTATCTTCCAGGCTTTCGGTAAGGCCTGCGGCAAGAGGGCGGGGCAACGTTGAGTCCGGCTGTTGGGGCCGGACTCTCAACCCTGAGGTCTTTATGACTACCAAGTTAGACCAGCTGACCAGCTGGCTGAAGGAACGCAAGATCACCGAAGTGGAATGCCTGATTTCCGATCTGACAGGCATCGCCCGCGGCAAGATCTCGCCGACCAACAAATTCATCGCGGAAAAGGGCATGCGCCTGCCGGAGAGCGTTCTGCTGCAGACCGTCACCGGCGACTACGTGGAAGACGACATTTACTACGACCTGCTCGACCCGGCCGACATCGATATGGTCTGCCGCCCGGACGAGAATGCCGTGTTCCTCGTCCCCTGGGCCATCGAGCCCACCGCGATGGTGATCCACGACACCTTCGACAAGCTCGGCAATCCCATCGAGCTGTCGCCGCGCAACATCCTCAAGCGCGTGTTGAAGATGTATGCCGACAAGGGCTGGCGGCCGATCGTGGCGCCAGAGATGGAGTTCTACCTGACCAAGCGCAGCGACGACCCCGACTATCCGCTGCAGGCCCCGGTGGGCCGCTCCGGACGCCAGGAAACCGGGCGCCAGTCGTTCTCCATCGACGCCGCCAACGAGTTCGACCCGCTGTTCGAGGACATGTACGACTGGTGCGAGGCCCAGGGCCTTGACCTGGATACGCTGATCCACGAGGAAGGCACCGCGCAGATGGAGATCAACTTCCGTCATGGCGACGCCCTCGACCTGGCCGACCAGATCCTGGTGTTCAAGCGCACCATGC
Source organism: Pseudomonas sp. 2VD (assembly GCF_005503585.1). Classification (NCBI taxonomy): domain Bacteria; kingdom Pseudomonadati; phylum Pseudomonadota; class Gammaproteobacteria; order Pseudomonadales; family Pseudomonadaceae; genus Pseudomonas; species Pseudomonas sp. 2VD. The sequence goes on along the minus strand of NZ_SCND01000209.1, from coordinate 9,656 downwards.
GCGAGGCCGCGCTCAAGCACAACGTCGCCGCGACCTTCATGGCCAAGCCGATGACCGGCGAGCCGGGCAGCGCGATGCACCTGCACCAGAGCATCGTCGACGTGAAGACCGGCAAGAACATCTTCTCCAATGCCGACGGCACCATGAGCGAGCTGTTCCTGCACCATATCGGCGGCCTGCAGAAGTTCATCCCGGAAGTGCTGCCGCTGTTCGCGCCCAACGTGAACTCGTTCCGCCGCTTCCTGCCCGATACCTCGGCGCCGGTGAACGTCGAGTGGGGCGAAGAGAACCGTACCGTCGGCCTGCGCGTGCCGGACTCCAGCCCGGAGAACCGCCGGGTCGAGAACCGTCTCGCCGGCGCCGACGCCAACCCTTACCTGGCGCTGGCTGCCAGCCTGCTGTGCGGCTACATCGGCATGGTCGAAGGCATCAAGCCGAGCGCCCAGGTCAAAGGTCGCGGCTATGAACGCCGCAACCTGCGCCTGCCGCTGACGATCGAAGCGGCGCTGGAGCGCATGGAGAACTGCAAGCCCCTCGAGCAGTATCTCGGCAGCAAGTTCATCAGCGGCTACGTCGCGGTGAAGCGTGCGGAGCACGAGAATTTCAAGCGGGTAATCAGCTCCTGGGAGCGGGAATTCCTCCTGCTTTCCGTTTGATCCTGACCGGGGGCGGCCGGCGTGGTCCGCCGCTCCCGGACAGTCTTGAATAGAAGAGGTGTGACATGAACAGCCAAATCACCAACGCCAAGACCCGTGAGTGGCAGGCGTTGAGCCGCGACCACCATCTGCCGCCGTTCACCGACTACAAGCAGTTGAACGAGAAGGGCGCGCGGATCATCACCAAGGCCGAAGGCGTCTATATCTGGGACAGCGAGGGCAACAAGATCCTCGATGCGATGGCCGGCCTCTGGTGCGTCAACGTCGGCTACGGCCGCGAGGAGCTGGTCCAGGCCGCCACCCGGCAGATGCGCGAGTTGCCGTTCTACAACCTGTTCTTCCAGACCGCCCACCCGCCGGTGGTCGAGCTGGCCAAGGCGATCGCCGACGTCGCTCCGGAAGGCATGAACCACGTGTTCTTCACCGGCTCCGGCTCCGAGGCCAACGACACCGTGCTGCGTATGGTCCGCCACTATTGGGCGACCAAGGGCCAGCCGCAGAAGAAAGTGGTGATCGGCCGCTGGAACGGCTACCACGGCTCCACCGTCGCCGGCGTCAGCCTGGGCGGCATGAAGGCGTTGCATGAGCAGGGTGATTTCCCCATCCCGGGCATCGTCCACATCGCCCAGCCCTACTGGTACGGCGAGGGCGGCGACATGTCGCCGGACGAGTTCGGCGTCTGGGCCGCCGAGCAGTTGGAGAAGAAGATTCTCGAAGTGGGCGAGGAAAACGTCGCCGCCTTCATCGCCGAGCCGATCCAGGGCGCCGGCGGCGTGATCGTCCCGCCGGACACCTACTGGCCGAAGATCCGCGAGATCCTCGCCAAGTACGACATCCTGTTCATCGCCGACGAAGTGATCTGCGGCTTCGGCCGTACCGGCGAGTGGTTCGGCAGCCAGTACTACGGCAACGCCCCGGACCTGATGCCGATCGCCAAGGGCCTCACCTCCGGCTACATCCCCATGGGCGGGGTGGTGGTGCGCGACGAGATCGTCGAAGTGCTCAACCAGGGCGGCGAGTTCTACCACGGCTTCACCTATTCCGGTCACCCGGTGGCGGCCGCCGTGGCCCTGGAGAACATCCGCATCCTGCGCGAAGAGAAGATCATCGAGAAGGTGAAGGCGGAAACGGCACCGTATTTGCAGAAACGCTGGCAGGAGCTGGCCGACCACCCGTTGGTGGGCGAAGCGCGCGGGGTCGGCATGGTCGCCGCCCTGGAGCTGGTCAAGAACAAGAAGACCCGCGAGCGTTTCACCGACAAGGGCGTCGGGATGCTGTGCCGGGAACATTGTTTCCGCAACGGTTTGATCATGCGCGCGGTGGGCGACACTATGATTATCTCGCCGCCGCTGGTGATCGATCCGTCGCAGATCGATGAGTTGATCACCCTGGCGCGCAAGTGCCTCGATCAGACCGCCGCCGCCGTCCTGGCTTGAGTCCCTGAGCGGACTTTTGCCAGACTGCGCCAGTGCGTTGGCCAGGCTCACCGGGTGGTGACGCGATCGGTTGCGCCACCGCCCGGATACTTCAACAAAAATGGAGCTACCCCGCATGATGAAACGTTTCGGTAAGACCCTGCTCGCCCTGACCTTGGCGGGCTCTGTGGCCGGTATGGCGCAGGCTGCGGACAACAAGGTACTGCACGTCTACAACTGGTCCGACTACATCGCGCCGGACACCCTGGAGAAGTTCACCAAGGAAACCGGGATCAAGGTCGTCTACGACGTCTACGACAGCAACGAAGTGCTGGAAGCCAAGTTGCTGGCGGGCAAGTCCGGGTACGACGTGGTGGTGCCGTCCAACTCCTTCCTCGCCAAGCAGATCAAGGCCGGGGTCTACCAGAAACTCGACAAGTCCAAGCTGCCGAACTGGAAGAACCTGAACAAGGACCTGATGCACACCCTGGAAGTCAGCGACCCGGGCAACGAGCATGCGATTCCCTACATGTGGGGCACCATCGGCATCGGCTACAACCCGGACAAGGTCAAGGCGGCCTTCGGCGACAACGCGCCGGTGGATTCCTGGGATCTGGTATTCAAGCCGGAGAACATCCAGAAGCTGAAGCAGTGCGGCGTCAGCTTCCTCGACTCGCCGACCGAGATCCTCCCGGCGGCCCTGCATTATCTCGGCTACAAGCCGGACACCGACAATCCCAAGGAACTCAAGGCGGCCGAAGAGCTGTTCCTGAAGATCCGTCCCTACGTCACCTACTTCCACTCGTCGAAGTACATTTCCGACCTGGCCAACGGCAACATCTGCGTCGCCATCGGCTACTCCGGCGACATCTACCAGGCCAAGTCCCGCGCCGAAGAGGCGAAGAACAAGGTCACCGTCAAGTACAACATTCCCAAGGAAGGCGCCGGCAGCTTCTTCGACATGGTCGCCATTCCCAAGGACGCCGAGAACACCGAGGGCGCCCTGGCCTTCGTCAACTTCCTGATGAAGCCGGAAATCATGGCCGAGATCACCGACGTGGTTCAGTTCCCCAACGGCAACGCGGCGGCCACCCCGCTGGTGTCCGAGGCGATCCGCAACGACCCGGGCATCTACCCGAGCGAAGAGGTCATGAAGAAGCTGTATACCTTCCCCGACCTGCCGGCCAAGACCCAGCGGGCGATGACCCGCAGCTGGACCAAGATCAAGTCCGGCAAGTGATCCGCGAGGAGCCCGGCGGCGCCTGAAGCCGCCGGCGCTCCGGCACGAGAGAACCGGAACGCGGCCGGGCTTCCTCCGGCCACGCTCCCCTGCGAAGAGGTTCGACTCTTTTGCCCGTTCGTCCAGACGCTTCCTCCTGGGGGCCCGACGACCGGACGCAGTATCGACGACGAAGACGCTGCCATGGGCGCTGCGCCAATCTGCCGCGCCGGGGCCGGTCGTGTCGCTCGCACCGGGGCCGAGGGCCCGGAAAACCTGAAACCAACACGCCGGTAGGGAACCCAGCTCACTCATGTTTCCCGGCGGAATCGTCGGGTTGTCATGAAACCCGAGTGATCTGGGCTTACATCGGCACTTGAAGAACACGGGTCGAACAGGCAGGGTGCTGCCGTGAAAAGGCCCGGAACAGGAGTCGGACATGCAACATTCCATTGGCAAGACACTGCTGGTAGCCGCTCTGGCTACGGCGATCGCGGGCCCCGTGCAGGCGGAGAAGAAGAGCCTGCACATCTATAACTGGACCGATTACATCGCTCCCACCACCCTCAAGGACTTCACCAAGGAGAGCGGGATCGACGTCAGCTACGACGTCTTCGACTCCAACGAGACCCTCGAGGGCAAGCTGGTCTCCGGCCACTCCGGCTACGACATCGTGGTGCCGTCGAACAACTTCCTCGGCAAGCAGATCCAGGCCGGTGCCTTCCAGAAGCTGGACAAGAGCAAGCTGCCGAACTGGAAGAACCTCGATCCGGCGCTGCTCAAGCAGCTGGAGGTCAGCGACCCGGGCAACCAGTACGCGGTTCCCTACCTGTGGGGCACCAACGGCATCGGTTACAACGTGGCCAAGGTCAAGGAAGTCCTCGGCGACCAGCCGATCGACTCCTGGGCCATCCTCTTCGAGCCGGAGAACATGAAGAAGCTCGCCAAGTGCGGCGTGGCCTTCATGGACAGCGGCGACGAGATGCTGCCCGCCGCCCTCAACTACCTGGGGCTGGACCCCAACACCCACGACCCGAAGGACTACAAGAAGGCCGAGGAAGTCCTGACCAAGGTTCGCCCCTACGTCAGCTACTTCCACTCCTCCAAGTACATCTCCGACCTGGCCAACGGCAACATCTGCGTCGCCTTCGGCTATTCCGGGGACGTCTTCCAGGCCGCTGCCCGCGCCGAAGAGGCCGGCAAGGGCATCGACATCCAGTACGTGATTCCCAAGGAAGGCGCCAACCTGTGGTTCGACCTGATGGCGATTCCCGCCGATGCCAAGGCCGCCGATAACGCCTACGCGTTCATCGACTACCTGCTGCGTCCGGAGGTGATCGCCAAGGTCAGCGACTACGTCGGCTACGCCAACGCGATACCGGGGGCCCGCCCGCTGATGGACAAGAGCGTCAGCGACAGCGAGGAGGTGTATCCGCCGCAGGCCGTGCTCGACAAGCTCTACGTTTCCGCCGTGTTGCCGGCCAAGGTGCTGCGCCTGCAGACCCGTACCTGGACCCGGATCAAGACCGGCAAATAAGTTCAAATTCCGCCCGGTAGCGTGACCGGGCTCAACGACTTGGGAGTTGTGGTAATGGCGATAGCCTCCGGTGCCTACAAGAAAGCCCTAGAGGGCAACCAGCAGCCGAAAGAGGTGCTGGTAAAGATCGACCGGGTAACCAAGCAGTTCGACGAGACGCTGGCGGTGGACACCGTGTCCCTGACCATCAACAAGGGCGAGATCTTCGCCCTGCTCGGCGGCTCCGGCTCGGGTAAATCCACCCTGTTGCGCATGCTCGCCGGTTTCGAGCGGCCCACCGAGGGGCGGATCTTCCTCGATGGCCAGGACATCACCGACCTGCCGCCCTACGAGCGGCCGATCAACATGATGTTCCAGTCCTATGCGCTGTTCCCGCACATGAGCGTGGCGCAGAACATCGCCTTCGGCCTCAAGCAGGACGGCCTGCCCAAGGCCGAGATCGACGAGCGCGTGGCCGAGATGCTCAAGCTGGTGCACATGACCCAGTACGCCAAGCGCAAGCCGCACCAGCTCTCCGGCGGCCAGCGCCAGCGGGTGGCCCTGGCTCGTTCGCTGGCCAAGCGGCCGAAGCTGCTGCTGCTCGACGAGCCGATGGGCGCGCTGGACAAGAAGCTGCGCTCGCAGATGCAACTGGAACTGGTGGAGATCATCGAGCGCGTCGGCGTGACCTGCGTGATGGTGACCCACGACCAGGAAGAGGCCATGACCATGGCCCAGCGCATCGCCATCATGCACCTGGGCTGCATCGAGCAGATCGGCAGCCCGATGGACATCTACGAGACCCCGGCGAGCCGCCTGGTCTGCGAGTTCATCGGCAACGTCAACCTGTTCGACGGCGTGCTGGTGGAGGACGTGCAGGACCATGCGGTGATCGCCTGCCCGCAGCTGGAGAACCCGATCTACATCGGCCACGGCATCAGCACCCGCGCCGAGGACAAGCGCATCACCTACGCGCTGCGGCCGGAGAAAGTGATGATCAGCGCGCAGAAGCCGGACAACCTGGAACACGCCGGGCACAACTGGGCCCAGGGCACCGTCTACGACATCGCCTACCTTGGCGGCCACTCGGTGTACTACATCAAGCTGGCCTCCGGGATGATCGTCCAGGCCTTCATGGCCAACGCCGAGCGCCACGTCGCCCGGCCGACCTGGGACCAGTCGGTGTACATCAGCTGGTACGACGACAGCGGCGTGGTACTGCAGTCATGAAATTCGCCAACAGCCTGAAAAAGCGCATGCCCACCGGGCGGCATGCGGTCATCGGGGTGCCGTTCCTGTGGCTCTTCCTGTTCTTCCTGCTGCCCTTCGCCATCGTGCTGAAGATCAGCCTGGCGGAAGCGGACGTGGCCATCCCGCCCTACACCGAGATCTTCGCCTACGCGGACCAGCAGTTGCAGGTGCTCCTCAACCTCGGCAACTACCTGATGCTGACCGATGACCCGCTCTACATCGATGCCTACCTCGGCTCGCTGAAGATGGCCTTCATCAGTACCCTGATCTGCCTGCTGGTGGGCTACCCGATGGCCTACGCCATCGCCCGCTCCAGCCAGTCCTCGCAGACTGTCCTGCTGCTGCTGATCATGATGCCGACCTGGACGGCGATCCTGATCCGGGTCTATGCCTGGATGGGCATCCTTTCCAACAACGGCCTGCTCAACAGCGTACTGATGGGGCTGGGGCTCATCAGCGAGCCGCTGACCATCCTCAATACCAACATCGCGGTGTACATCGGCATCGTCTATTCCTACCTGCCGTTCATGATCCTGCCGCTCTACGCCAACCTGGTGAAGCACGACCCGAGCCTGCTGGAGGCCGCTTCCGACCTGGGCGCGCGTAACTTCACCAGCTTCTGGAAGATCACCGTGCCGCTGTCGAAGAACGGCATCATCGCCGGCTGCATGCTGGTGTTCATCCCGGCGGTGGGCGAGTTCGTCATCCCGGAACTGCTCGGCGGCCCCGAGACCCTGATGATCGGCAAGGTGCTCTGGCAGGAGTTCTTCAACAACCGCGACTGGCCGGTGGCGTCCGCCCTGGCGGTGGTAATGCTGGCGATCCTGATCATCCCGATCATCCTGTTCAACAAGAACCAGGCCAAAGAACTGGAGGGCAAGGTATGAGCCAGCACAGCGTATCCCGCTCCGTATCCCGTTCAACAGGCTCTCCATCCAGAAGCGTGGCCAAAGAACTGGAGGGCAAGGTATGAAGCGCTGGAATTTCTCCAACGTCATGCTGATCGTCGGCCTGCTCTTCATCTACCTGCCGATGCTGATCCTGGTGATCTATTCGTTCAACGCCTCCAAGCTGGTGACGGTGTGGGGCGGCTGGTCGGTGAAGTGGTACGTCGGCCTACTGGACAACACCCAACTGGTCAGTTCGGTCGGACGCTCCCTGGAGATCGCCTTCTATACGGCGTTCTCCTCGGTGCTCCTCGGTACCCTGGCGGCCTTCGTCCTCACCCGCATCCCGCGCTTCCGCGGTCGTACGCTGTTCGGCGGCATGGTCACCGCGCCGTTGGTGATGCCGGAAGTGATCACCGGTCTGTCGCTGCTGCTGTTGTTCGTGGCCATGGCGCAACTGATCGGCTGGCCGCAGGAACGGGGTATTGTGACCATCTGGATCGCCCACACCAGCTTCTGCTCGTCCTACGTGGCGGTGGTGGTGTCGGCGCGCCTGCGTGAACTCGACCTGTCGATCGAGGAAGCGGCGATGGACCTGGGCGCCAAGCCCTGGAAGGTGTTCCTGCTGATCACCATCCCGATGATCGCGCCCTCGCTGGCGGCGGGCGGCATGATGTCCTTCGCCCTGTCGCTGGACGACCTGGTACTGGCCAGCTTCGTCTCCGGACCCGGCTCGACCACCTTGCCGATGGAAGTGTTCTCGGCGGTACGCCTGGGCGTGAAGCCGGAGATCAACGCGGTGGCCAGCCTGATCCTGCTGAGCGTTTCGCTGTTCACCTTCTTCGCCTGGTACTTCACCCGCCAGGCCGAGGAGCGGCGTCGCCGGGCGATCCAGCAGGCGATGGAAGAGACCGCGACCGACTGGCAGAAAGGCTCGCCGACCCCGGCCTGAGCCCTCCGCCGAAAAGAAAAGGCCACCTGCGGGTGGCCTTTTTCATTGGCGCGTCGGTGGCGGGAAATGCCTGGCTACGCTCCGTAGGGCGACGCCCGAGGCGTTATCCGCCGATACCCCGTTGTACCCGGCGGACAACCACCATGCGGCTACTCGCCCGACCCCACGCCGGCCGGCTCAGCGCTTCGGTTCCAGCACCAGCACGCCCTTGCTGTTCGCCTTCACCTCGTTTTCCTCGTAGTGCTGCGGCAGGTAGTGGCCCTCGATGTAGGCCTCGGCCTGGTCGTCGTAGTGGCCGTCGAAGGGCACGCCGCTCTGCCCGACCGGGTTGATGCCGAGGCTGTGGGTCGGGTCGGCGAAGTCCACCAGGCGCCGGGTCGATGGACCGTAGGTGACCGCCCAGGGGGCCGGGCCGATCTTCGCCGACAGATTGTTCGGTACCTCGTGGGTGCCGGGGGCGGCGAACGGACCGACGTTGAGAAGGCGCTTGAGCAGCGCCTGCTGGCCCAGGGCGTGCTCGTGGGTCAGGGTATGCGCCTTGCCCCACAGCCAGCCGGACGGGTCGTTGCCGAGGGTGCTGCGCAGATGCGCGAGGGAGGCGTTCCAGGCGGCCCTGACGATATCCGCGCGGGTTTCCCGGCGCTCTGTGCGGCGGTCGTCCCACCAGGGCGAGTCGGCGTCGGCAGCCAGCCGAGGCAGCGCGCTGTCGATGGCGCGGGTGGCGATCAGGCTGTCGAAGAAGGCATCGCCCAGTTCGTCGTGCAAGGCGCCCTCGGCAATCTGGAACAGCAACTGGTTGAACAGCGTGGCGGCGGTCGAGTCGACCGGGTAGTCGCCCTTCCAGGCCGCCAGTTGCTCGACCAGGCGCTTGCCTTCGGCGTCGTCGACCACCTCGCGCAGGACCGGCAGCAAGGGTGCGAGCAGGCGTGGCGCGTAGCCGGTGCGATTGCCGAGTTGCAGCGCGCGGCTGTTGTCCAGGTTCCATTTGGTGCCGCGGTCGGCCAGTTGGGTATCCAGCCACTGGCCGCGGTCCGCCAGGTTGTAGTAGCCAGGAATCGGCCGGCCATTGGCCGGGACCGGCTGGAAGTTGGCGGAGACGATGTAGCCGCGCGCCGGGTTTTCCTCCTGTGGGTTGTCGGCGAACGGATAGAAGCCGGACTTGTCCGCCTCGCCCTTGCTGCCGTCGAGGATGAAGCTCGGGTTCACTCCCTCCGGCCGCTTCGGCAGGGCCGCCGAGGCCCACCAGCCGATATCGCCGGCGGCATTGGCCCAGACCAGGTTGAGTCCTGGCGAGTGGATCTTCGAGGCCGCCGCGCGGGCCTTGGCCAGGGTATCGGCGCGATTCAGCTGGTAGAAGGCGTCGAGCACCGGGTTCTCGGTCTCGAGGAAAGCCCACCACATGGCGATCGGGGTCTTGCCGGAGCTGGCGCCGAGCGCGTCGTTGACGATCGGACCGTGGGGCGAGCGGCGCAGGGTGAGCTTCACTGGGGCGGCGCCCTTGACCGCGATTTCCTGCTCCTCGCTCTGCAGGTCGACCCATTTGCCCTGGTACCAGACCTGGTTGGGGTTGTCCGGGTTGACCTTCTCGGCGACGAGGTCGAGGTCATCGTTCTGGAACATCGTCAGGCTCCAGCCGAACGCGCGGTTGTGGCCCAGCGAGGCGAAGGGGTTGAGCGCCTGGTGGTGGCCATAGAGTTCGAAGCCGGGCGCGCTCAGCTGGGCCTCGTACCATACCGCCGGCGCGGCGAAGCGGATATGCG
>NZ_SCND01000208.1:0-10694 GCF_005503585.1 Pseudomonas sp. 2VD | reverse complement strand
GTTCTGCGCCGGGGAAATGCTCGACTGGGAGGCGCCCACCGGCGGCTACCTGTTGACCGCCTGCTTCGCCAGCGGGCGCGTAGCCGGACTCGGCGCGCTGGCCTGGTTGCGCGGCAGGGGCTAGAGGCCAGTACGCCAGCGCCTCGCTATTTGCCGGATGGCCGCTTCTTCGGCTTGCCCGCCGCGCCCGCGCCGAAGCCCGGCGCCTTGCGCACCGCCTTGACCGTCGGCGCGCTGCTGTCGAACCAACTGCCCAAGTGGATCTTGCCGGGCTTGCCGGCGCTCTCCGCAGCCTTGGGTTTCTTCGGCTTCTTCGGTTTCTTCAGCACCACGCCGCCCGGCGCGGTCTGCGGCACCCGGTGTTCCGGCGCGAAGTCGGGCTCCTCGCGGCGCTGCAGGGTCTGCCCGATCAGTGTCTCGATCGCCGCCAGCAGCTCCACTTCGTCGGCGCAGACCAGCGACACCGCCTGGCCGGAGGCACCGGCACGGCCGGTACGGCCGATGCGATGCACGTAGTCCTCGACGACGATCGGCAGGTCGAAGTTGACCACCAGCGGCATTTCCTCGATATCCAGGCCACGCGCGGCCACGTCGGTGGCTACCAGCAGGTCTACCTCGCCGGCCTTGAACCGCTGCAAGGCGCGCAGCCGCGCCGGCTGCGGCTTGTCGCCATGGATCGAGTCGGCGGCGATACCCTGGCGCTGCAACAGTCCGACCAGTTCCTCGACGCTCTTGCGGGTCTTGGCGAAGACCAGCGCCTGGCGCCAGCGATTGGCCTGCAACAGGTGGCAGAACAGCTCGGCCTTGCGCTTCTTGTCCACCGGCACCAGCCATTGCCTGACGCTCTTCGCCGCGGTATTGCGCGGACTGACCTCGATGGACAGCGGGTCGCGCAGCAGTTCACGGGCCAGCGTGCGGATGGCGTCGGAGAAGGTCGCGGAAAACAGCAGGGTCTGGCGCTTGCGCGGCAGCGCGGCGAACAGCTCGTCCAACTCGCGGGCGAAACCGAGGTCGAGCATGCGATCGCCTTCGTCCAGCACCAGCGCCTGGAGCTGGGCGAACTTCACTGCGTTCTGCCGATACAGGTCGAGCAGCCGCCCGGGAGTGGCGACGAGGATATCCACCCCCTTGCGCAGCTTCATCATCTGCGGGTTGATGCTGACCCCACCGTAGGCCACCGCGGTACGCAGCGGCAGGTGCTGGCCGTAGTCGCGAATACTGGCGTGGACCTGCTCGGCCAGTTCGCGGGTCGGAACCAGGACCAGTGCGCGCACCGAGTTGGCAGCGACCTGCGGCCCCTCCAGGGTCAGCCGCTGCAGCAACGGCAGGGCGAAACCGGCGGTCTTGCCGGTGCCGGTCTGTGCTGCGGCGAGCAGGTCGCGGCCCTTGAGCGCCGGGGGTATGGCCTGGACCTGGATCGGCGTAGGCGTGCCGTGGCCGAGCCCTTCGAGGGCCTTGAGCAGGGGGTCGAGCAGACCGAGGGAAGCGAACGTCATGAGCGACTCGGAAAAAAGGAAACGGACGGCATTCTAGCGGATTCGCCGTCTCCCATCGTCCTCTGGAGCGCGGCCGGTCAGCCCTTGAGTAGCAATCCGCCCTCGATCGGCACGTAGCGCGACGCCGCGCGGATCAGCGCGTTGGCGGTCAGGCCAGGCACCCCGTAGGCCGTAGCCACGACGCCGTGGGCGCGGATGACCTTCTCCAGCAGCAGATCGAAGTCGCCGTCACCGGACAGCAGCACCACTTCGTCCACCCGCGGCGCGGCATCCAGTACGTCGATGGTGATGCCGACATCCCAGTCACCCTTGGCCGAGCCGTCGGCACGCTGGATGTAGGGCTTCAGCTTCACCGTGAAACCGAGGTTGCGCAGAATCTGCTGGAACTGCTGCTGACGCGGGTCGCCGCGGTCGATGGCGTAGGCATAGGCCTCGACGATGCTCCCGCCGCGAGCGATGTCTGCCCACAGGGCGGCGTAGTTGAGATGGCAGCCGTAGGCCTGGCGCACGGTGTAGTAGAGGTTCTGCACATCGGCGAAGACAGCGATCTTCTTCGCCGCGGGCGACTCGGGACGACTCAAGGGGAACTCCGGAACGACGGCAGTGGGCCACCATTATCGCAGCCCACGGCCCGCAACCCTAACGGTCAGGTGAACAAATCGTCGTCGCCGAGGAAGCTGGAGTCGTCGTTGAAGTCGCTATCGCTGAAATCGCCATCGGCGAAACCGCCGTCGGTGGGATAGTCGCTATCGGCGAAACGCTCGGTCGCCGGCTCGGGATCGGCAAACTGACTGGCGTCGAGGTTATCCACCGGGACGTCCTGGATCACCTCGACGATTTCCTGCGGTTGGCTGTGGCGGAACATGCCGGTGAGCAGGTCGGCCACCAGCATCCCGCCAGCGACCCCGGCGGCCGTCTGCAACGCGCCGCCGAGAAAACCGCTGGCCCGCGAAGGCGCGGCCGCCGCGGCGGGCGCCATACCCGGACGCATGTCGCCGGCCCCCGCCGCCGGATTGGAGAAACGCGTCTCGCCCCAGCCCGCCGGGCGCCCCGGTTGGCTCGGCGCCGGCTCGTCGCGCGCGCCGCCACCGAACAGGCCGGAGAGGAAGCCGCCGCTGCTCGGACGGCTCTGCTGCAACTGGGCGACCTGCGCCTCGAGTTCCTTCACCCGTTGGTCGAGGCGCTTCAGCGCGGCTTCCTGGATCAGCACCACCTGCGCCATGTAGTACGGCGCCGCCGGCTGCCGCACCAGGTGCTGGTTGATCTGCGCCTCGGCCTCGGCGTCACGCGGAGCGGACTGCCCCTCGGCCTCGCGCAGGCGGCTGAACAGGCCGTCGATCAGGGTTTTCTCATCGGATTTCATCGCACGCCTCGACTGCATTTCGAGAAGGAAGGATGGATTGCACCAAAGGGAAATATTGGAGCACCCTGCACGATCTCAAGTTCCTCCGGTGAATTCCCGATGAATGACCACGCCCAGCGCTCCGCACGGCCCCAGGTCGCCCTGCTGATCGTCGACCTGCAACGCGGCATGCAGCGCGACGACCTGCCGCCGCGCAACAATCCCGGCGCCGAGGCGCGCATCGTCGAACTGCTTGCCGCCTGGCGCGCCGCCGGCTGGCCGGTGGTGCACGTCCGGCACATTTCCCGGCAGCCCGGCTCGCCCTTCGCGCCCGGCCAGCCCGGCGTGGAGTTCCAGCCAGCGCTGGCGCCGCGCGACGACGAGGCGGTGTTCGAGAAGAACGTTCCCGACGCCTTCATCAACAGCGGCCTGCAACGCTGGCTCCATGTCCGCGACATCCGCCAGGTGGCGCTCGTCGGGGTAGCCACGGAGAACTCGGTGGAAGCCAGCGCACGCAGCGCCGGCAACCTCGGCTTCCAGACCTGGGTAGTGGCCGACGCCTGCTTCACCTTCGCCAAGCCCGATTTCCATGGCACCCCGCGCAGCGCCGACGAGGTACATGCGATGGCGTTGGCCAACCTGCACGGCGAGTACGCCGTGGTACTGCGCGCCGCCGAACTGTTGCAGCGCTTGCCGGCCTGACTGTCTGCCGGGCAACAGCGGGACAACAGGGCTGTCCGGCAGAAGACATGCCGGTTCCGCCATATCCCCCATAAGCCATTGATTCGAAAACATGAATCCGGGATGGCACGGTTCCTTCATAGACACCGGACCACGCCCCTACCCGGAGATACCCCCGATGAGCCAAGAGCAACAGCCGATCCGCTTCGCCTACTGGGTCCCCAACGTCAGCGGCGGCCTGGTGGTGAGCAAGATCGAGCAACGCACCAGCTGGGACATCGACTACAACCGCAAGCTGGCCCAGTTGGCGGAACGCAACGGCTTCGACTACGCCCTCTCGCAGATCCGCTTCACCGCCGGCTACGGCGCCGAGTACCAGCACGAGTCGGTGGCCATCAGCCACGCCCTGCTGGCGGCCACCGAGAAGCTCAAGGTGATCGCGGCGATCCTGCCTGGCCCCTGGCATCCTGCGGTGGTGGCCAAGCAACTGGCGACGATCGACCAACTGACCAATGGCCGGGTCGCGGTGAACATCGTCAGCGGCTGGTTCAAGGGAGAGTTCACCGGCATCGGCGAACCCTGGCTGGAGCACGACGAACGCTATCGGCGCTCCGAGGAGTTCATCCGCGTGCTGAAAGGCATCTGGACCGAGGAAAACTTCACCTTCAAGGGCGATTTCTATCGTTTCCACGACTACACCCTGAAACCCAAGCCGATCCAGCAGCCGCACCCGGAAATCTTCCAGGGCGGCAGCTCGCGGGCGGCGCGGGACATGGCCTCGCGCGTGTCCGACTGGTACTTCACCAACGGCAACAGCATCGACGGCATCCGCGCCCAGGTCGAGGACATCCGCGCCAAGGCGGCGGCCAACGGCCATTCGGTCAAGGTCGGAGTGAACGCCTTCATCATTGCCCGCGACACTGAGGAGGAAGCGCGGGCGGTGCTCGACGAGATCATCGCCAAGGCCGACTACGAGGCGGTGAACGCCTTCGGCGACGCGGTGAAACAGGCCGGCAAGGCATCGCCGGAGGGCGATGGCAACTGGGCCAAATCCACCTTCGAAGACCTGGTGCAATACAACGACGGCTTCAAGACCAACCTGATCGGCACGCCACGGCAGATCGCCGAACGTATCGTCGCGCTGAAGGCGGCCGGGGTCGACCTGGTGCTGTCGGCCTTCCTGCACTTCCACGAAGAAGTGGAGTATTTCGGCAAGCACGTGTTGCCGCTGGTCCGCGAACTGGAGCAGGCCCAGGCTCGCGAAGCGGCCTGAACGGCAACGGCGGCCGCCAGGCGTTGGCCTCGGCGGCCGGCTGGGTTAGAGTCGCGGGCTCGTATCCGATCTGCCGACCCGCGATGAATCCTCTGCTGCCGCTGCGTGACGCCTGGTTCTTCTTCACCCGCCACCTGACCACCCTGGTGCCGCTCTGCCTGCCCTGGATATTCCTCGAAAGCCTGCTCCAGCAGCAGATCGACGAGGCCGTCGGCCCCCAGCAGATGGGCGCCTGGAGCCTGGTCGCCGGACTGCTCTTCTACCCGCTCTACACCGCAGCCCTGATCCTGTTCATGGACGCGCGCGGGCGCGACGAGCGGCCTCGCGTCGGCCAGCTGTGGAGCGCCGCGCTGCGCCTGTGGCCAGCCTTCGCGCTACTCGCGGCGCTGACTTCGCTGCTGATCGTGCTCGGCCTGTCGCTGCTGATCCTGCCGGGCATCTTCGTCATGGTGAAGCTGGCCTTCGCCGAATTCTGCCTGGTGCTGCGCGGCCGTAGTCCGCTGCAGGCGCTGCGGGAAAGCTTCGAGTTCACCCGTGGGCGATTCTTCCTGATCCTCGCCTGTTCGCTGGTGATCCTGCTGCCGGTCTGGAGCCTGGAAGCCTGGCTCGCCGATTCGGCCGGCGACGCCGTCGTGCTGCGGGTCGCCCTGCATACGCTCAGCGGGTTCTTCCAGCTGCTGTTGACCATCGTCGCCTTCCGCATCTACAGCCTCGGTCCGGCGCCACGCAACGGGATGTGAACGGCGCCGCGCGCCGATTCGCCGCGCTGGCCTATGCTTGACGAGCCCTGCCTCGAGGAACGGACCATGAGCGACGAATCGGCCAACCCCAGCTGCATTTCCCACCTGTCCATCGGCACCAACGACTTTCCCCGTGCCCGAGCCTTCTACGACACGGTGATGGCCGCCCTAGGCTGCAAGGTGATCCTCGAATACCCCGGCGCCGTAGCCTACGGCAAGCTCTATCCGGAGTTCTGGGTGCAGGCGCCGATCGACGGCCGTCCCGCCAGCGTCGGCAACGGCAGCCACGTCGGCTTCTTCGCCGACAGCAAGGCCCAGGTCGACGCCTTCCACGCCGCGGCCCTGGCCGCCGGCGCAGACGACGAGGGCGCGCCGGGCCCGCGTCCGCTTTACGGCGAGCCCTACTACGGGTGTTTCATCCGCGACCTCGACGGGCACAAGGTCGAGGCCTCCTACTGGGACATGAGCCAGGGCTTCGACGCCCACGACCACGCCCACTGAGCGCCGTCAGGGTTGCGGCTTGAGTCCCGACAGGCGCGGCACCAGCAGCTTTTCGAAGAGACGCGGAAAGAAGCGCGCCAGCAGCCGCGCCCGCCAGTTGACGTTGGACAGCACCAGCAGGCGCCGGCGCCGCGCGGCGCCCTGGAAGATCGCCTCGGCGACCTCCACCGGCGATGCCACCTGGCTGCCCAGCACTTGCACCGGCTGGCGAGTCACCGAGCCATCGCCGACCAGCGCGTTCTTGCGCAGGTCGGTGGCGGTGAATCCCGGGCAGGCCAGGGTCACGCTGACGCCGGTGCCTTCCAGCTCCATCCGCAGGGTATCGAACAGACCGTGCAAGGCATGCTTGCTGGCGTTGTAGGCGCTGCGGTAGAGCAACGGGGCGAAACCGGTCAGCGAACCGAGCACGACGATCTGCCCGCGCCGTTCGAGCAGGCTCGGCAGCGCCGCGCGGGTGCAATGCACGGCGCCGAAGAAGTTCACCGCCATGACCTTGCGGAAAACCCCCAGGCCGGTTTCGGCGAAGGTACCGCGGTGGGTGATGCCGGCGTTGTTGACCAGCACGTCGATGCCGCCGAAGCGCTCCACCGCCAGCGCCACGGCACGCTCCACCGCATCGGCGTCGGCGACGTCGCAGCGCAGGCCGAGCGCCTCGCCGCCGAGGTGGTCGCGCAGGTGCTGGACCAGGCTGTCCAGCGCCGCCTGGTCGAGGTCGAGGATCGCCAGTCGCGCACCGGCCCGGGCGAAACGCAGCGCCAGCGCGCGACCGATGCCGGAACAACCACCACTGACCAGCACCACCTTGTGGCGGTAGGCCTGGCTGCTGAATACCTTGCGCGGCATGCGATACCCTCCCGCTCGAAAAAACGCGAACCCTTGCGTCAATTCGACCGGCAAGGGTGAAATGCGCGGCGGCAAGCTCTATGCTCTGGTCCTTTCCAGCATAGTCTCGATTGCGATGTCACTGCCCCGTCTACGCAACCTGCTGTTCGTCGGCCTGCTCCTGCTGGTCGGCGGTGCCCTGCTCGCCAGCTACCTGCTGAGCTGGCAACCCGCCGATCGCGAAGCCGCGCCCCTGCATTGCCAGGGCGCCGCGCCGGCGCTGAAGCCGGGGCAGGCCCTGAAGGTGATGACCTGGAACATCCAGTACCTGGCCGGCAAGCGCTACGTCTTCTGGGACGACCTGCCGGATGCCACCGGCCCGGACCAGCGCCCCACCGCCGAAGACCTGGCGTTCACCCTCGACGAGGTGGTCCGGGTGATCCGCGACGAGCAGCCGGACCTGGTCCTGCTCCAGGAGATCGACGACGGCTCCAGCGCCACCGACGATCAGGACCAACTGGCGCTGATCCAGGAGCGCATCAACGATCTCTACCATTGCAGCGCCCAGGCCTACGAGTGGAAGTCGGCCTTCGTGCCGACGCCGCACATCTTCGGCAGCGTCGGCCGCAAGCAGGCCACCCTGAGCCGCTATCGCATCGATAGCGCCGAGCGGCGCCAGTTGCCGCCACGCGACGGCGGGCTGTTCGACCGCCTGTTCGGACCGCGCCCGGCGATCCTGGTCAGCCACCTGCCGATCGACGGCGGCGGCGAGCTGGCAGTGCTCAACGCCCGCTTCGACCGCCCGCAGGCGAACGACGACACCCTCGAGCGCCAGGTCGAGACCACCCGTACGCTGCTCGACGAACTGCAGGCCAGGCGCACGCCCTGGCTGCTCGGCGGCGACCTCAACCTGCTGCCGCCCGGCCAGTATCCCTACCTGCTGGCGCCGCTGCGCGCGCCCTACCGGGAAGACAGCGAACTGGCCATCCTGAGCGGGCGCTTCCCGATGGTGCCGTCGCTGGAAGAGGCCAGTGGCGTCGACCAGGTTCGCTGGTACACGCACTTCCCCAACGACCCACGGGTCCAGGGGCCGGATCGGACCCTCGACTACCTGTTCCACAGCCCCTCGCTGACCCGTCTCGATGCCCGGGTCCGGCGCAGCGATACGCTGCAGATCTCCAACCACCTGCCGCTCGCCGCGCGCTTCCTGCTGCCCCATTGACCGGGCGCGCGCCGGGCTGGACAAGCGGCCCGGCGCGCCGCATGCTTCGCCCCCATTCATAACAACAAAAAACGGCAAGGCCGCACACCATGCCCCTACGCACCACAACGCCCCTGCTCGCGCTGCTGGCGTTCGCCCTGCTGGCCGCCCCGCAGCTCCATGCGCAGGACGCAAGGCCGTCGTTGAACGTCGGCTACTACGAATTCCCCCCCTACATCTATACCGCCCGGGATGGCCACGCCGCCGGTTCCGGCGCCCGCCTGGTCCGCCTGCTGCTGGAGCGGGCCGGCTATCGTCCGGCGTTCCGTGCCCTGCCCAGCGCGCGCCTGTACCTGGGGCTGCAGGACGGCAGAGTGGCGCTGTGGGCCGGCGCGGCCAAGCCGGAGCTGGCCGCCGACACCCTCCAGGCGCGGCGCGTGCTCGGCCACGTCAGCCTGAACCTGTACTACCCGGCGCACCAGCCGGCACCGCGGGTTCCCCAGGACCTGGCCGGACGCCGGCTGATCCTGATCAGCGGCTACAGCTACTGGAAACCGGTCACCGACTTCATCCAGGACCCCAACCTGCACCTGCGCCTGTACCGCACCGGCACCCACCACGCTGCCTTGCGCATGCTCGAACTCGGGCGCGGCGACTACCTGCTCGACTACCAGGCGCCGGTGGAAGCGGCCAGCCGCCAGGCGTTGGCAAGCCAGGAACTGTACCGCCTGCCGCTGCGGATGATCGTCTCGCGCCACATTCCCGGCGCCGAAGCGCTGCGCGACCGCCTAGACCAGGCCTACGACCAGTTGCGGAGCGACGGCGCCGACCTGTCCCTGCTGTGAACCGACCCCGGAGGAGGAGCCCGATGCATACCGCCATCCCCTGCTGCACGATCAACGGCGAACAGCCCGCCCTGCGCGGACAGGTCTGCCAGTCGCTGCTGATCCAGGAATGGTGGTGGGAAGGCCGTCCGGCCGATCCGGTGAACGTGGTCTACCTGCAGTTCGAGCAACGCTGGTATCGCCTCTACTTCGAGGGCGAGACGGTGTTCTGGCGCAGCGGCGAAGCGCCGCGGCCCTGCGAGAACGACGAAGGCCCGGGCGAGTACCGCCTGCACGACCTCGGCCGGCAGCGCGGCCTGGTCGGTGTGCGCCTGCTGGCCCTGGAGTTCGTCCTCAACGGCCCGACCCTGGACAGCCACTTCGACTTCGCCGACGGCCAGCGCCTGAGTTTCCGGCACTTCCTCGACGACGACCTGACCCGGGTGCTCTGAGCGCCGTCGACTACTTGCGTGGCTTGGCCCGGGCAGTGGCCTCGGCCACCAGCGGGTCGTCCGGCCAATAATGCTTCGGATAGCGTCCCTTCAGGTCCTTCCTGACTTCCGCATAGGTGCTGCGCCAGAAGTTCGCCAGGTCCTGGGTCACCTGCACCGGGCGATGCGCGGGAGACAGCAGGTGCAGCTTCACTGCCAGGCGGCCCTGGGCGATGCGCGGAGTGTCGCCGAGGCCGAACAGTTCCTGCAGGCGCACCGCGAGGATCGGCGGGGTTTCGCTGTAGTCCAGGCGGATGCGCGAGCCGGAGGGGACTTCCAGGGTTTTCGGTGCCCACTCGTCGAGACGCTGCGGTAATGGCCAGGGCAACAGCCCGGCGAGGATCGAAGCCAGGTCGAGGTTGGCGAAGTGAGCCAGGCGGGTGACCTTGCCGAGATAGGCCGGCAACCATTCCTCCAGCCGTTCCAGCAACGCGGCGTCGCTGACGTCCGGCCACTCGCTCTCACCCTTGTCTTCCAGGTCCAGCCGGCGCAGCAAGCCGATGCGCGCCTGCCACTGGCGCAGTTCCGGGGTCCAGGGCAACAACTCCAGGCCCTTGCGCCGGACCAGGCCGAGCAGCGCCTGGCTGCGCGCCGCTTCGTCGAGGCCGGGTAGCGCCTCGCTGGACAGCACCAGTTCGCCGACCCGGCGCTGGCGCTCGGCGCGCAGCACGCCTTCGCGCTCGTCCCACTGCAGCTCGTCGCGCTGGCTGACCTGCTCCGCCAGGACCGTATCGAACAACCTCGGATCGAGTTCGGCGGCCAGGTAGATCCGCTCTTCGCGCTGGCCCTGGCGGCTGCCCAGATCGGCGATCACCAGCCAGGGCTGCTTCATCAGGCTGTCCGGTTCGCCGAACTGCGCAGCGCGTCCATTGGCCAGCCGGTAGTCGCCGCCACCGGCGCGGCGCTGGCGAGCGATGCGGTCGGGATAGGCAAAGGCCAGCAGGCAACCCAGCCAACGCGGATGACCGGGATCGACGACCGCCTCGCTGGCGGCGCCGCGCAGGTAACCGCGGAACTGCCGGGCCAGTTGCCGGGCGCGCTGTACCGCGCCGCGCGAGGCGCCAGTGCGGGCCTCACCGGCGAGCAGGGCGAGACGGCTGTGCAGGTCGGCGCCGCCGCCACGCTGTATGTCACGTTCGCCGAGCAGCGCCGCTACGTCGCAAGCCAGTTCGCCAAGGCCGAGGGCCTGGCCGCGCAGCAGCAGGTGGGCAATGCGCGGATGGGTCGGCAATTCGGCCATCGCCTGGCCATGGGCACTCAACGCGCCGCTGGCGTTCAGCGCCCCCAGCCGCCCGAGCAGCTCGCGGTCCTGGGCGTAGGCCG
>NZ_SCND01000207.1:0-10715 GCF_005503585.1 Pseudomonas sp. 2VD | reverse complement strand
TCGCGGGCCAGGCGCGGGCCGAGGCTGGCGCCGCGGGAGAGCAGGGCGATCAGCCACAGCCAGGCCGCCAGCAGCGGCAGGGCGGAGAGCCAGCCCAGCGGCCGCAAAGGCGCCCCCGGCAATGCCAAGCGCAGGGCGGCAAGACCCCGCGGCGCGGCACCGAGCAGCAGCGCCAGGCTGCCGAGCAGCGGTGCGTAGAGACCGGGATGACGGCGCGGATACAGGCCGTGCAGTTGCCGGACGCTATAGCGGTCCTCCGGCGCCGGCAGGGCGAACGGATCGCCGGCGAGCGCGGCGTCGAGCTGGCGGCCCTGGTCGATCAGGTGGGCGAGGCGGCGGAACGGTCCCATCATGCGGTGTACCTTCAGGCTTGGCTGGCGATTGTGCCACGCCAGGCCGATGGTCGCGCCGCCCTTGCAAAGCCGCGGGCGAACGCCCATATCTGGAGGTTCCAGGGTTTCAGCCAGAGGAGTCAGTCATGGCCAGCGGGTGGGCGAACGACGGTGCGGTGCAGGAACAGATCGACAGCACGATCGAGGATGCCATCGCTCGTGCGCGCAGCCAGTTGCCCCGTGGCGAGAGCCTGACCCATTGCGAAGAGTGCGACGCGGCGATCCCCGAGGCGCGGCGCCGGGCGATTCCCGGCGTGCGCCTGTGCGTCAACTGCCAGGCCGAGCACGACAGGGAACAGGCGAAGTTCAGCGGCTACAACCGCCGCGGCAGCAAGGACAGCCAGTTGCGCTGAAGGCCTGCCTCAGTTTTCCCGATAGCGTTCCTTCACCCATTGCTCCACCGGCGACAGGGTGCGCATCCCCACGCCCAGCGGATCGTCCAGGTCATGCTGGCTGGAGGCGGTCCAGCGCGGGTCGATGAAGGACCAGGCCAGGCCCGCCGGGCCCTGGTCGCGGTAGGTACCGAAAACGTCGTTGAGGCCCAGCGGCTCCGCGTTGCGCAGCCACTGCCCGTTGAAGCCGTCGCCGTTGATGGTGCGGTCCGAGATCCAGCGACCGTCGTCGTAATGGAAAGCCATCACTCGCCAGCGATGCTCGCACCAGTGGCAGGCGTCGTCGTCGACGTAGAAGGCTTCGACGAAGATTTTCTTCCCGCCGATGTCGAGGAAGGTCGAGTAATCGTCGGTATGGCGCGGGGCCAGGCTCAGTCGGCTGCCATCGCCGAGGTCGATGAAGCGATCGGGGGCGTAGGGCGAGCGCGGCGAAAGGCTCATCAGGACCCTGGCGTAGTCGTCCCGCTGCGGCGGGTCGGCGACCAGTGCCTGGCGCTCCGCGGCGGTCAGCGCGAAGCGCTCGCTGCCTCGGCCGACCACGTCTTCCAGCTGACGCTGGTCGCGCGGTAGGGTGCCGTCGAGGCCGGCGTGCAGGTTGACCGCCTGGATGAACCGGGCGACGTCGATGTCGAGCATTTCCGGATAGCCGGAATGGGCGCTCAGCGCGCCCTCCTTCAGGTCGTAGATCACCGACCAGCGCGTCCCTCCCGAACCGCCGGCGTAGGACAGGTAGCCCAGGCGCAGTTCGTCGCGGCCGTCGCCGTCGTAGTCGGCGACTTCCAGTTGGCTGAGGCTGAACAGCTGGGGGAAGGCATAATCGGTTTCGAACTGCTCGCGCGGTTTCCGCTTCGCGTCCGGATCGAAGGGGACCAACTGGATCTTCCGGTATTCCCGGAGGCTCAGCTCGACCATGTTCTTCTGGATATCCAGGAACGGGGAGAGGTTGAGCAGCGAGGAGAGGAGGCCGGGTTCGGCGATGTAGAACACCTTCACCAGCGGCAGGTTGGTCCGTCCCTGGTTCCGCTCCAGGCGCTCGATGACCTGGTCGTCCATGGCGAAGGCCTTGCCGACGAAGCGCCGATTGCCGTAGGCGACCAGGAATTTCTCGCCGAAGCCGAGCAGGTCGGCGCCCTTGATCTCCACCTCGTAGTCCGCCGGAAAGCGCGCGAGGATGGCTTGGCGCAGCATCACGTCCTTCTTGCTGATGGGAATCTCGCCGTACTGGTAGAGCTGGTAGGTCCAGTAGAGGAAGTAGCTGACCACGACGATGGCCGTCGCCTGGAAGGCCTTGGCCAGATACGGGGTGGAAGCGTTGCGGGACGATTGGCGGGAGGACATGGACGGACTGCCGGCGGCTGCGGGGAGGCGCCATTGTCGCCGCTAGCGCCGGCAAGCCAAGCTGTCCGAACGGAGCGGTCGACGTCCCGGCGTGGCGCCGGGCCCCGTCGCGTGGGAATCAGAACAGGAAATAGCGCTGTGCCATCGGCAGCACGTCCGCCGGTTCGCACCAGAGCAACTGGCCGTCGGCGCGTACCTGGTAGTTCTGTGCGTCGACCTCGATGGTCGGCAGGTAGCCGTTGTGGATCAGGTCGGTCTTCTGCACACCACGACAGCCGCTGACCACGCCGATGGCCTTGCGCAGGCCGAGCTGCTGCGGTACGCCGGCGGCGAAGGCGGCCTGGCTGACGAAGGTCAGGCTGGTCGCGTGACGGCTGCCGGCGTAGCTGGCGAACATCGGCCGGTAGTGCACCGGCTGCGGCGTGGGGATCGAGCCGTTGATGTCGCCCATCAGGCTGGCGGCGATGGCCCCGCCCTTGAGGATCAGGCTCGGCTTGACGCCGAAGAAGGCCGGGCGCCAGAGCACCAGGTCGGCCCACTTGCCGGCTTCGACGGAGCCCACTTCATGGCTGATGCCGTGGGTGATCGCCGGGTTGATGGTGTACTTGGCGATGTAGCGCCTGGCGCGGAAGTTGTCGTTGCGCGCACCGTCGCCGTCGAGGCGGCCGCGCTGGCGCTTCATCTTGTCGGCGGTCTGCCAGGTGCGCGTGATCACTTCGCCGACCCGGCCCATGGCCTGGCTGTCGGAGCTGATCATGCTGAACGCGCCGAGGTCGTGGAGGATGTCCTCGGCGGCGATGGTCTCGCGGCGGATGCGTGACTCGGCGAAGGCCACGTCCTCGGCGATGGCCGGGTCGAGATGGTGGCAGACCATCAGCATGTCCAGGTGCTCGTCGATGGTATTGCGGGTGAACGGCCGTGTCGGGTTGGTCGAGCTGGGCAGCACGTTGGCGAAGCCGCAGGCCTTGATGATGTCCGGTGCGTGGCCGCCGCCGGCGCCCTCGGTGTGGTAGGTGTGGATGGTGCGGCCCTTGAAGGCGCCGAGGGTGGTCTCGACGAAGCCGGATTCGTTGAGGGTGTCGGTGTGGATCGCCACCTGGATGTCGTGGCGCTCGGCCACCTCCAGGCAGTTGTCGATCGCCGCCGGGGTGCTGCCCCAGTCCTCGTGCAGCTTCAGGCCGATGGCGCCGGCGAGCACCTGCTCCTCCAGCGGCAGCGGCAGGCTGGCGTTGCCCTTGCCGGTGAAGCCGATGTTCATCGGGAAGGCGTCGGCGGCCTGGAGCATCCGCGCCATGTGCCAGGGACCGGAGGTGCAGGTGGTGGCGTTGGTCCCGGCGGCGGGGCCGGTGCCGCCGCCGATCATGGTGGTGACGCCGCTCATCAGCGCCTCTTCGATCTGCTGCGGGCAGATGAAGTGGATGTGCGTGTCGATGCCGCCGGCGGTGAGGATCATGCCCTCGCCGGCGATCACCTCGGTGCCGGCGCCGATGGCGATGTTCACCCCGGGCTGGATGTCCGGGTTGCCGGCCTTGCCGATGGCCTGGATGCGCCCGTCCTTGAGACCGACGTCGGCCTTGACCACGCCCCAGTGGTCGAGGATCAGCGCGTTGGTGATCACCGTGTCGACCACCTGCGCCGCGCCCAGCTGGCTCTGGCCCATGCCGTCGCGGATGACCTTGCCGCCGCCGAACTTCACTTCCTCGCCATAGACGGTGAAGTCCCGTTCCACCTCGAGCCACAGGTCGGTGTCGGCCAGGCGCACGCGGTCGCCGACGGTGGGGCCGAACATGTCGGCGTAGGCTTGTCTGCTGATTTTCATCGAACGCTCCTTTGGCGATCGTCGGTGTTCGCTGTCTTTCCTCGGACCTAGCTAGTTGGGAATGGGCCCTAGAGGTCCCCCATCACCCGCCCGGCGAAGCCGTATACCCGCCGTCCGCCGCCGATTTCCACCAGCTCCACCTCGCGGCTCTGCCCCGGTTCGAAGCGCACCGCGGTGCCGGCGGCGATGTTCAGGCGCATGCCACGGGTGGCCGGACGGTCGAAGGCGAGGGCGTCGTTGACCTCGAAGAAGTGGTAGTGCGAGCCGACCTGGATCGGCCGGTCGCCGGTGTTCGCCACGCTCAGGGCGAGGGTGCGGCGGCCGGCGTTGAGTTCGATATCGCCGGGCTGGATGTCGTATTCACCGGGGATCATGGGGGCTCCTTGGGGCTCAGGGCGCGCTGCGCGTCGGGTCGAGGTTCAGTTGCATGAAGGTCAGGTCGAGCCAGCGGCCGAACTTCTGGCCCACCTGCGGCATCTGCCCGCTGATCTCGAAGCCGAGGCGCCGGTGCAGGCCGATCGAGGCGGCATTGCCGCTTTCGATGGCGGCCACCATGACGTGCAGTCCCTGGGCCCGCGCACGTTCGATCAGCGCCTGCAGCAGTTGCACGCCGAGGCCTTTGCCGCGCTGGTCGTCGCGCACGTAGACGGAGTGCTCGACGGTGCTGCGGAAGCCCTCGAAGGGTCGCCAGTCGCCGTAGGAGGCGTAGCCGAGCACTTCGCCGGCGGCGTCGCTCGCCACCAGGATCGGGTAGCCCTGGCGGGCGCGGGTGTCGAACCAGGCCTGGCGGTTGGCCAGGTCCACCGGGGTTTCGTTCCAGATCGCCGTGGTATTGCCCACGGCGTCGTTGTAGATGGCGAGGATGCCGGGCAGGTCGGCGACGCCGGCGTCGCGGATCGAAGCGCTCATGGGCGGCCTCAGGCGATGGGCTGGTGGACGGTCACCAGCTTGGTGCCGTCGGGGAAGGTGGCCTCCACCTGGATGTCCGGGATCATCTCCGGCACGCCCTCCATCACCTGCTCGCGGTTCAGCAGGGTGGTGCCGTAGTGCATCAGCTCGGCGACGCTGCGGCCGTCGCGCGCGCCCTCCAGCAGGGCGGCGGAGATCAGCGCCACCGCCTCCGGGTAGTTCAGCTTGAGACCGCGTGCCAGCCGGCGCTCGGCGAGCAGGCCGGCGGTGAAGATCAGCAGCTTGTCTTTCTCGCGGGGGGACAAGTCCATCTCAGGTACTCCAGATGCGTGGGGGAACGGCCTCGCGGCCGAGCAGCGCCGGCCGCAGCAGGCGCCAGAGTTCGATCAGCCAGGCTCGCGCGTGCAGCGCCTCGTCGGCCAGGCAGCGCGCCACCAGCAGGCCGCCGGGCAACTGGCTGAGGTTGCCGCGGCCGGCGCAGGGGAGCGCGCGGCAGCGTTGCAGCAGGTCGGTGTCGATCTCGCCGCTGGCGACCAGGGTCGCCAGCACCGGGTGCCCGGCGAGGCCGATCGGCGAGTCGAGCAGGCGGTCGCCGCCGTCGATGCGCTGGCGCTCGTGCCAGAGCAGGCGGTCGTCGCGACGGATGTCCAGGGCTGCGACGAAGTGGCCGCTGGCGAAGCGCTCGCCGCTGGCCGGGCGGCCGAGCGCGACCATGTCCCAGTAGAACAGGCGGGCGTCGCCGCGCAACTGGATACGGGTTTCCAGTTCAGCCTGGGCGCCGGCGAAGACGATGCTTTCCTGCGGCAGCCATTCCAGGGTGGCGCCGGGCTCCAGGTGGATCTCCAGGGTCTGCCGCGACGGGCAGGCGGCGCGGTACCACTTGGCCGCGCCGGGGCTGGTGAGCTGGGCCCAGGCGCGTTCGCCGAGGCGCACGTCGAAGGCCAGGCTGTCGCCGCCGGCGATGCCGCCGGGCGGATGCACGAGGATGTGCTGGCAGACTTCCGGGCCTTCGGCGTAGAGGTGCTTCTGCACCCGCAGCGGTCCGGCGTGGCGCCGCGTCACCGGGCGTGTGGCGTCGCCGGCGCGGGCGTAGGCCAGCTCCAGCTGGGCGTGCCAGGCGGGGTGGAAGCTCAGGTCGGGGAGGGCGGCGGTCATCGGTCGGGTCAGGCCAGGGCCTTGCGCATGAACACGCGGCGGAATCCCTCTTCCTGGCGGCGTTCGTATTCGAGGTAGCCGACCCTGGCGTAGAGCGCGATGTTTTCCGTCATCCGCTCGTTGGTGTAGAGGTACAGCGAGCGGTAGCCGAGGCTCGTCGCGTCGCGCTCGGCGCGTTCCAGCAGCTGTCGGCCGATGCCCTGGCCCTTGCATTCGGGAAGCACGGCGAGGTTGTCGACGAGGAAGCCGTCGGCGGTTTCCCGGGTCACCAGCAGGCCGACCGGCTGGCCGTCGTGCTCGGCGATGAGGACCCGGTCGCTGGCGATCACCTCGTGGTAGTCCTGGGTCATCGGCCAGGGTTTGCGGCCGATCACCGCGATCCACGGGGCATAGGCGGCGGCGACGCAGAGCGCGGCGAAGCCCGCGTCGGCCTGGACGGCCGGGCGCAGAGTGACGGTCATTTCGACCTCCTGCGGAAAGACGAGGGCATAGAGATTGCCAGCGCAGGCCCCGGTTGCGCCAGCGGCAGTGTGTCCCAGTCCGTTCAAATCGCCACCAGCCCGCGCACGCCCTCGCTCTCCATGTCGCGGCCGCGGCCCTGCTGGACGATCTCGCCGCGCGCCATCACCAGGTATTGGTCGGCCAGTTCGGCGGCGAAGTCGTAGAACTGCTCGACCAGCAGGATCGCCATGTCGCCGCGCGCCGCCAGGCTGCGGACGACCGTGCCGATCTCCTTGATCACGGAAGGCTGGATGCCTTCCGTGGGTTCGTCGAGGATCAGCAGTCGCGGCTGGCTGGCCAGGGCGCGGCCGATCGCCAGTTGCTGCTGCTGGCCGCCGGAGAGGTCGCCGCCGCGGCGCTGTTTCATTTCGCGCAGGACCGGGAACAGCTCGTAGATGAAGTCCGGCACCGCCCGGGCGTCCCTGGCGCTGAAACGGGACAGTCCCATCAGCAGGTTCTCTTCCACCGTCAGCCGGGGGAAGATTTCCCGTCCCTGCGGCACGTAGGCGATCCCGGCGCGGACCCGCTGGTGCGGCCTGAGTCCGGTGAGCGAACGGCCTTCCCAGGCGACCTGGCCCTCGCGGGCCGGGACCAGGCCCATCAGGCAGCGCAGCAGGGTGGTCTTGCCCACCCCGTTGCGACCGAGCAGGCAGGTCACCTCGCCTACCTTCGCCTCGAAGCTCAGGCCACGGAGGATATGGCTACCGCCGTAGTACTGGTGGAGCTTGTCGACTTGCAGCATGGTTCTCTTCCATTTGTCCCGTGATGGTTCTTCACTGCGATTCCCAACCTGGCTCGGCGGATAACCGCGAGCGGTCATTCGCCCTACGCGACGGGCGCCACTTGGCAGGCGCTACCCGCCGAGCGGATGGCTGGCGTCAGCGACCGAGGTAGACCTCGATCACCTGTTCGTCGGCCTGTACCTCCGCCAGCGAGCCTTCGGCCAGCACGTGGCCCTGGTGCAGCACGGTGACATGGTCGGCGATGCTGCCGACGAAACCCATGTCGTGCTCCACCACCATCAGCGAGTGCTTGCGCGCCAGGGACTTGAACAGCTCGGCGGTGAATTCGGTCTCGGCATCGGTCATGCCCGCCACCGGCTCGTCGAGCAGCAGCAACTGCGGTTCCTGCACCAGCAGCATGCCGATCTCGAGGAACTGCTTCTGGCCGTGGGACAGCAAACCCGCCGGACGCTGCCGCGACTCCAGCAGGCGGATGGTGGCGAGCACCTCCTCGATGCGTTCCCTCTGCGTGCCGTCGAGCCGCGCGCGCAGGCTGGCCCACACCGACTTGTCGGCCCTCTGCGCCAGTTCGAGGTTCTCGAACACGCTCAGGGCCTCGAACACCGTAGGCTTCTGGAACTTGCGACCGATCCCGGCCTGGGCGATCTGCACCTCGCTCATGCGGGTCAGGTCGAGGGTGTCGCCGAAATACGCGGTACCGCTCTGCGGGCGGGTCTTGCCGGTGATCACGTCCATCAGGGTGGTCTTGCCGGCGCCGTTGGGGCCGATGATGCAGCGCAATTCGCCGACGCCGATGTACAGGGTCAGGTCGCGCAGGGCCTTGAAGCCGTCGAAGCTGACGTTGATGTCTTCCAGGCTGAGGATGGTGCCGTGGCGCGCGTCCAGCCGGCCGCTGGTGGCGGCGCCCAGGCCGATGGCGTCGCGGCCGCTGCCGGCGCTATCGAGGCCGGGGTGGAAGGCCGGTTCGAGCATCAGGTGCGGGGTGGTCCTCATTGCTCCTTCTCCTTGCGCAGCAGGCCGAGCAGGCCGCGCGGCAGGTACAGGGTGACGACGATGAACAGCGCGCCGAGGAAGAACAGCCAGTATTCCGGGAAGGCCACGGTGAACCAGCTCTTCGCGCCGTTCACCACGCCGGCGCCGAGCAGCGGGCCGAGCAGGGTGCCGCGTCCGCCGAGGGCGACCCAGACGGCGGCCTCGATGGAGTTGGTCGGCGACATCTCGCTGGGGTTGATGATCCCCACCTGCGGCACGAACAGCGCGCCGGCGAGGCCGCAGAGCACCGCGCTCAGGGTCCAGACGAAGAGTTTGTAGCCGCGCGGGTCGTAGCCGCAGAACATCAGGCGGTTCTCGGCGTCGCGCAGCGCGGTGAGGACCCGGCCGAACTTGCTCCGCGCCAGGCGCCAGCCGAGCAGCAGGCTGGCCGCGAGCAGCGCGACGGTGGCGAGGAACAGGGCGGCGCGGGTGCCCGGCGCGGTGATCGGGAAGCCGAGAATGCTGCGGAAGTCGGTGAAGCCGTTGTTGCCGCCGAAACCGGTCTCGTTGCGGAAGAACAGCAGCATGCCGGCGAAGGTCAGGGCCTGGGTCATGATCGAGAAGTACACGCCGCGGATCCGCGAGCGGAAGGCGAAGTAGCCGAAGGCGAAGGCCAGCGCGCCGGGCACCAGCACCACCAGGCACAGCGCCCAGAGGAAGTGCTGGGTGCCGGCCCAGTACCAGGGCAGTTCGTTCCAGGAAAGGAAGGTCATGAACGCCGGCAGGCTGTCGCCGGAGGCCTGGCGCATCAGGTACATGCCCATGGCGTAGCCGCCGAGGGCGAAGAACAGCCCGTGGCCGAGGGACAGCAGGCCGGCGTAGCCCCAGACCAGGTCGAGGGCGAGGGCGACGATGGCGTAGCAGAGGATCTTGCCGGTCAGGGTCAGGCTGTAGGCCGAGAGGTGCAGCGCGCTGTCCGCCGGCAGCAGGTGCAGCAGCGGCATGGCCAGCAGCGTGGCGAAGGCTGCGCCGAGCGCGATAGCGGTGACGCGGCCGCCGGCCCGGCGGGCGAGGGTGACGGTGAGTGGCTGGTTCAATCGATGACCCTCCCTTTCAGGGCGAACAGTCCCTGCGGGCGTTTCTGGATGAACAGGACGATCAGCGCGAGGATCAGGATCTTGCCCAGCACCGCGCCGATCTGCGGTTCGAGGATCTTGTTCGCCACGCCGAGGCCGAAGGCGGCGAGGACGCTGCCGGCGAGCTGGCCGACGCCGCCGAGCACCACCACCAGGAAGGAGTCGATGATGTAGCCCTGGCCGAGGTCCGGGCCGACGTTGCCGACCTGCGACAGGGCTACCCCGCCGAGCCCGGCGATGCCCGAGCCGAGACCGAAGGCGAGCATGTCCACGCGCCCTGTGGGCACCCCGCAGCAGGCCGCCATGTTGCGGTTCTGGGTCACCGCGCGGACGTTCAGGCCGAGCCGCGTGCGGTTCAGCAGCAGCCAGGTGAGGAGCAGCACGAACAGGGCGAAGCCGATGATGACGATGCGGTTCCACGGCAGCACCAGGTTCGGCAGCACCTGGATGCCGCCGGACAGCCAGGCCGGGTTGGCTACCTCGACGTTCTGTGCGCCGAACAGCATCCGCACCAGTTGGATCAGCACCAGGCTGATGCCCCAGGTGGCGAGCAGGGTTTCCAGCGGCCGGCCGTAGAGATGGCGGATCACCGTGCGCTCCAGGGCCATGCCGATGGCGGCGCTGACGCAGAACGCCACCGGTAGCGCCAGCAACGGGTAGAGCGCCAGCCATTCCGGCGCCAGGCGCTGGAACAGCAGTTGCACCACGTAGGTGGAGTAGGCGCCGAGCATGAGCATTTCGCCGTGGGCCATGTTGATCACCCCGAGCAGGCCGTAGGTGATCGCCAGGCCGAGCGCTGCGAGCAGCAGGATCGAGCCCAGCGACAGGCCGCTGAAGGCCTGGCCGAGCAGGTCGCCGACCAGCAGCCGGCGCTTGACCTGGGCCAGGCTGGTGGCGGCGGCGATGCGCACGCCTGCCTCCGGTTCCACCGCCGGGTCGAGCAGGTTCTCCAGGCGGGTTCGCGCCAGCGGATCGCCGGACTCGCCGAGCAGGCGCACGGCGGAAAGGCGTAGCGCCGGGTCGGGATCGCCGAGTTGCAGGTTGGCCAGGGCCAGGCCGAGGGCTTCCTTCACGCCAGCGTCGCTCTCGATCCGCAGGCGCGCTTCGAGCAGCGGCCGTTGCGCGGCCTTGGCGGTTTTCTGCAACTGCTGCGCGGCGGCCTGCCGCAGCGGCACTTCGTTGGCCACCAACTGGTGGCTGGCCAGGGCGGTGTTGAGCAGGCCGCGCAGGCGATTGTTCAGGCGCAGCGGCTTCGGCTCGCCGTCCGGCAGGGCGTCGCCTTCGGCGGCCTGGAAACGCTGGTCGGCGCCGAGGAGGAATGGCTGCTGGCGGCTGTCCAGCGCAATGCGGTTGTGGCG
>NZ_SCND01000206.1:0-10779 GCF_005503585.1 Pseudomonas sp. 2VD | reverse complement strand
GGCCGCGGCGATGGCTTCGCGGGAGCTGATCAGGACGCCGTCCATGTCAAACAGAACGGCTGAAAACGCTAGTCGATGCATCTCGGGCACTCTGTAGGGCAAGCCAGACCAGGACCGCGCCGCCGAGGGCGAACAGCGCCATGATCAGATAGGACCACTGCGGCAGGCCTTCGTACAGCCAGCCGGCGGCCGGACTGGCGAGGCCCATGGGCAGCGCTACCGCCAGAGAGTAGTAGATTCCCTGGGTCAGTACCCGCGCGCTTTCCGGCGCGTGGTCGCGGATGTAGCGCATCACCGCGGCGTGGTAGGCGGCAAAGCTGAGGGCGTGCAGGCACTGGCCGAGGAGGATCGCGGCGAGATGTTCGCTGCCGGCCAGCAGGCCCCAGCGCAGCGCCGCGCAAAGGCTGGAGAAGAGCATCACCTGGAGCGCCGGGTGGCGGTCCAGGATGCGGTTGGAGACGGCGAAGAAGCTGATCTCGGCGATCACCGCCAGGCCCCAGAAGGCGCCGACCGAGAACGACGAGTAGCCCAGCGCCTGCCAGCCCAGCGAGGCGGTGGTGAAGTACAGCGAGTGGCTCAGCTGGATCATTCCCGCCGCGGCGATGGCCAGCAGCAGGGGGCGTTGCCGGAGGATCCCGCGCAGGTCGGGACGGCGCCTGGCGCCCGGCAGCGGCGAGTCCGGACGGCGCAGGCTGCGGCGACGGAGGAACAGGCAGGCGAGGGCGGTGAGCAGCATCGTCAGGCCGACCAGGGCGGGCACCAGTTGCTGGCCGAAACGACCGAGCAGCAGGCCGCCCAGGGTCGCGGTGAGGATGAAGGCCAGCGAACCGACCGCGCGTACCCGCCCGTAGTTCTGCAGGGCGGCCTTGTCGCGCTTGAGCAGGTAGGACTCGGTGAGCGGCAGCACGCTGGTCCAGAACGCGCCGTAGAGCACGCTCAGGGCGATGAACAGCGGCAGGCCCTCGGCCAGCTGGAACAGCAGGGCGCAGGCGCCGGCCAGGGCCGCCAGCAGGGTCGCCAGGCGCAACTGGTCGATGCGCCAGTCGGCCACGTAGGTCAGCGCCACCCCGGCGATTACCTGCGGCCAGTAGGCCGCGGCGATCAACAGGCCGATCTGGCTTGCGCCGAAGCCCAGGCTGGCCAGCCAGGTCGGCCAGAACGGATAGATCAGCCCCTCGGCGGCGAAGTAGCCGGAAAAGATCAGGTACATGCCGGTTCCCGCGTCGCCGTGCCGGTTCGCTGCGGTTTGCGCCTCACTCGAAGCGCGCCCTGGCGAAGGCGTTCTCGCCCTTGCGCCAGACCAGCAGGGACTCGCCCAGCACCACCAGGTCGACCATGCCGTCCTCCAGCGCGCCGAGGGCGTCCTGCGGGGCGCAGACGATCGGTTCCTCGTGGCGGTTGAAGGAGGTGTTGATCAGCGCCGGCTGGCCGCTGCGGGCATGCCAGGCATGCAGCAGGGCGTGCATGAACGGATCGGCCTGCGGCCGGATGATCTGCGGCCGGGCGGTGCCGTCGACATGCACCACCGCCGGGCAGCGCGCGCGGAAATCCGCATGGCAGTCGTAGGTCATGGTCATGTAGTCGGCCGCCACCTGGTCTTCGCGCCAGCCGATGTAGCAGCCCTCGGCGTGCTCGACCGCGGTGACCGGGGCGAATGGCATGAACTCGGTGCGTTCCATGCGCTGATTGAGCCAGTCGTTGGCGCTGGCATCGCCGGGATGGTAGACGATGCTGCGGTTGCACAAGGCGCGCGGACCGAACTCCATGCGGCCCTTGAACATGCCCAGCACCTGGTTTTCCCGCAGCGCTTCGACCAGCGTCTCGATCAGGTTGGCTGGCCGGCTGTAGGCCAGCTGCGGGTACTGGCTGGCGATCAGCTCGGCATTCTGCGCGGCGCTGCGCGCGTCCGGCCCGAGGGCCATGCTCGGCGCCGGGAAGCGCGTACCGTTCTCGCGATAGGCCACCGCCACCGCCGCGGCCAGGGCCAGGCCGCCGTCGCCCATGCAGGGCAGCACGTAGACATCGCGGACCCCGGGGATCTCGCGCAGGCGCTGGTTCAGCTTGACGTTGCCGAACACCCCGCCGGCCAGGCACAGGTTGGCACAACCGGTGCGCGCCACGTGCTCCCGGGCGATGGCCACCAGCAGGTCTTCGGAGTGCCGTTGCGCGGCGGCGGCGACATCCGCCGGGCGTTCCGCCGCGCAGCGTTGCAGCAGCGGATCGCTGTAGCCGTCGTAGGAGGGCAGGTACAGTTCGCCGCAGCGGGCGCGCAGGCGGCCGTTCTCCAGGCGGATCATGTCGTTCATCAGCGGCAGCAGCTTTTCCGCGTCGCCGAACGCCGCCAGGCCGGTGATCTTGCCTTCGTGGCGGTTCGGCTTGAAGCCGAGCAGGCGGGTGATGCGCCCGTAGAAGTAGCCCAGGCTGTCGACGCTGGTCTCGCGTTGCAGGACCGTCTCGCCGCCGTCGGCGCGGTAGTGGGTGACGGTGAGCGACTGGAAGTCGCCGCGGCCGTCGCAGGTGAGGGTCAGCGCCTCGTCGAACGGCGAGCAGACGAATGCGCCGAGGGCGTGGCATTCGTGATGGTCGATGTACTCGACCTTGCCGCGCAGGCCGTTGGCGCGGACGAAGGCATCGAATTCGCCGCGCTTGGCCTTGTCGTTGGCCATCTCGTCGGCGATCCGCTTGCGCAGGTGCGGCAGGCCCTCGGGACGCTCGCGGGCTTCCTCGAGGACCCGGTCCAGGTAGAGGTCGAGGTGCCGCCCGGCGTCGAACCCGGCGTTCCAGCCGTAGGCGATGCGGTCGATGTCGGCCAGGTCGATGCCGGCCTCGCCGAGCACATAGTCGATGGAGCGGCTCGGCCAGGCCTTGTGGTCCTTCTGGCGGGTGAAGCGCTCCTCGCTGGCGGCGGCGACGATCCCGCCGTCGCGCACCAGGCAGGCGCCGGCCAGGTCGTTGTTGGTGATCCCGAGAATGATCATGCGGTGTCCTCTTGCGCGAACGGGTGGGGGGCGAGAGGCGTAATAGGTTGCATGGCACCGGGAGCCCAACAACCTGCCAGATCTGGTCGCCTGCGAAATCTGGCAGGGCTACCGGATCTGGTAGCTGGACAGCCGTCGACGGGCTTGCCGGCCATACCGGCCGGGCGCCCGCGCCCGCATCAGAAGCTGTAGCTGAGGCGGCCGAACAGGATGCGCCCGTAGGGATCGGTGTAGCGCGGGTCGTAGCCGCTCTGGAAGGTGTAGGTCTGGTTGCTGAACGGCGGTTCGCGGTCGAACAGGTTCTTCACCCCGAGGGTCAGCCCCAGCGCGTGGCTGAGGCGGTAGCTGCCGGCCAGGTCCCAGAGGTTCCACGAGCCGACCTTGCCGTGGCTGGCGCGGTCGTAGTCGTTGTAGCCGCTGGTGTAGCGGTTGCTCAGGGTGGCCTGCCAGGCGTCGCGGCTCCAGGTGGCGTTGGCGACGTGCTTCCAGCGGGCGATCACGCCGACGCCCTGGAAGTCGCCGACGTTGTCCAGGTACTGGCCGCCGATCTGCTGCTGGAAGTCGTAGCGGGACACGTAGGTGCCTTGCAGGTCGAGCCCGAACTGCCCGTAGCGGCTGGCCGGGAAACGATAATCGAGGCTCAGGTCGACGCCGCTGGTCTTTACCTTGCCGAGGTTGGCCAGTCCGGTGACGACGTGATCGATCGAGCCGTCGGCCTTGCGCACGATGCGTCCGGCGTAGGCCTGCGGGTCGGCGAAGATCGCCGCTTCGGGAAACTCGGCGATCTGGTTGGCGATCCTGATCCACCAGAAGTCCAGGCCGACGGAAAGGTCGCGCAGCGGCTGGTAGACCAGGCCCAGGGTAACGTTGCGCGCGGTTTCCGGTCGCAGGTCGGTATTGCCGCCGGTGGCGTTGTAGAACTGCTGGGCGCAGTCGCGGTTGGCGATGCCGCCCTGGCTCGGCTGGCCGCCGGCGCACAGGCGTGGGTCGTCGTAGTTGGCGCTGGTATAGGTGGTGAAGGTCGGGTTGTACAGTTCGTACAGCGACGGCGCGCGGAAACCTTCGCTGTAGGCGCCGCGCAGGACCAACTGGCGGAACGGCTGGAAGCGGAACGAATATTTCGGGTTGGTAGTGCTGCCGAAGTCGCTGTACTTGTCGTGGCGGATCGCCGCGCTGAGTTCCAGGCTGTCCAGCACCGGCACGTTGAGTTCGGCGTACTGCGCCTTCAGGTTGCGCTCGCCGCTGACCGTGGCGGCGGGATCGACGCCGAGGCTCTGCACGTTGCCGGCGAAGTCCTGGATGTCCTGGTGGAACGCCTCCTTGCGGAACTCGCCGCCCAGCGCCAGGGCCGCCGGCCCGGCGCCGAACCAGTCGCCGATCTCCCGGCTGGCGCGGGCGTCCAGGCCCTTGACGCGGCCGACCGAGGTACGGAAGTCGCCGCTCAGGGCATGGCTGCCGAGGTAGGCGAGGCCGGCGTCGGTCTGCGGCCCGAACGGGTTCAGCGTCCCGTTGGCGATGCCGAGGGCGGCGGCGCGATCATCGACGTAGCCGCTGTGGATATGGTCGACCACCTTGTTCTGGTTGTACGAGGCGCCGATATCGTAGTCCCAGCCGGCGAATCGGCCGTCGAAGCCGAGCAGCAGGCGCTGGCCGGTGTTCTGCGAGGATTGCAGGCGTGGCCCGAGCACGCTCTGCCGCCAGTTGACCTCCACCGGCCGGCTCGGGTCGAGGACGAAGCCGCCGGGACCGGGAGTGATGCCGTTGCCGGGATAGAAGGCGGTGCCGGGATCGATCTGCAGGCCGGTGAGGGTCCCTGGGCCGACCTGGGTAGCGTTGTCGTTGCGCGACCAGAAGTACTCCAGACTGACGTTGTGCTCGTCGGCCAGCTTGCCGGTGGCGCGGCTGAACACCGAGGTCTTCTCGGTTTCCGGCACCAGGTCGAGGTAGCGCCACAGGCTCTGCCGGCAGATGCCGTTGCGCGGGATCAGGTCGGCGCCCTTGCAACCGCCGGCGGCCAGCGGATTGCTGGCGTTGGCGCCCTGGCTCCAGTTGCCGGGGAAGGCGGTGCCGGAGCTGTAGTCGAGGCCGCGTCCCGGCTGGTAGTTGTAGGTGTAGCCGCGGTCCTTGGCGCCGAGGCGTTCCTGCTTGTCGTAGTTGGCCACCGCGAAGACATTGAAGCGATCCGCCTCCAGCTCGCCGAAGCCCCAGCTAGCGCTGACGTTGCGCTGGTTGCCGCCGCCGTCGTGGGTGGGGGAGGCGTAGCCGCTGTCGACGCGGCCTTCGTTCAGGCTCTTGCGGGTGATGAAGTTGATCACCCCGCCGATGGCATCGGTGCCGTACAGTGCGGAGGCGCCGTCGCGCAGCACCTCGACCCGGTCGATGGCGGCGAAGGGAATGGTGTTGAGATCCACGGCGGAGCCGTCGATGGCATTGTTCGCCAGGCGCCGGCCGTTGAGCAGCACCAGGGTCTTGTTCGCGCCGATCCCGCGCAGGTCGGCGAACGAGGCGCCGCCGGTGGCGCTGCCGACCGAGCGACTGGAGTTGTATACGCCCTGGTTGCCGGAAAGCCGGCCGATCAGTTCCTCGGTGCTGGTCACGCCCTGTTGGCGCAGCTCCTCGGCGCGCAGGACGCTGATCGGCACCGCGGTTTCCGCATCGACCCGGCGGATCGCGCTACCGGTCACCTCGATTCGTTGCAACTGGACCGTGGGCGGGTCGACAGGCGCCTGTCCCTCCGCCGCGGCGGCGCTGCCGGGAGCGAGCTGCAGGGCCAGCAGCAGGGCGGCGCCCAGCGGCGGGTCGGTGTGGAGCGATCGGTGCATGGTCGGGGCATCCCTTGTTCCGGTGTGTCCAGGGATGTCCGTCGAGCCGGGGGATTTTCCAGGGACGGCTTAGACCTTTGCGCCATGAGTCTATGTCCGCTGGGAACAAGCCCTGCCGTCGCGCCTTTCGTCGGCGGGCCGGAGCGGCAGAACCCGTACCCTCTGCCGAGGTCGAAAAGCAGGCGTCGCGGCG
Organism: Pseudomonas sp. 2VD; assembly: GCF_005503585.1. Lineage (NCBI taxonomy): Bacteria > Pseudomonadati > Pseudomonadota > Gammaproteobacteria > Pseudomonadales > Pseudomonadaceae > Pseudomonas > Pseudomonas sp. 2VD. The sequence continues at coordinate 4,786 of NZ_SCND01000206.1, read as the reverse complement.
GTGCTGTGGCGTCCTTTCTTCAGCTACATTTTTCTTTCAGCAGTCGTTCCCATCATCCAGGGCAGCACCCAAGGGGCAGATCATGGCTCGCACCACTCCCATCGAGCTTTATCGCAACATCGGCATCGTCGCCCACGTCGACGCCGGCAAGACCACGACGACCGAGCGGATCCTCTTCTACACCGGCGTCAACCACAAGATGGGCGAGGTCCATGACGGCGCGGCGACCATGGACTGGATGGTCCAGGAGCAGGAACGCGGCATCACCATCACCTCGGCGGCGACCACGGCCTTCTGGCAGGGCTCGACCAAGCAGTTCCCGCACCGCTATCGCTTCAACATCATCGACACCCCCGGCCACGTCGACTTCACCATCGAGGTGGAGCGCTCGCTGCGCGTGCTCGATGGCGCGGTGGTGGTGTTCAGCGGCGCCGACGGGGTCGAGCCGCAGTCCGAGACGGTCTGGCGCCAGGCCAACAAGTACCATGTGCCGCGCCTGGCCTACGTGAACAAGATGGACCGCCAGGGCGCCGATTTCCTCCGCGTGGTCGCGCAGATCAAGCAACGCCTGGGCCATGTCCCGGTGCCGATCCAGCTGGCGATCGGCGCGGAGGAAAACTTCAGCGGGCAGATCGACCTGGTGAAGATGAAGGCCATCTACTGGAACGATGACGACCAGGGCACCAGCTACCGCGAGGAGGAGATCCCGGCGGAGTTGCGGGCGCTGGCCGAGGAGTGGCGGGCGCACATGGTCGAGGCCGCCGCCGAGGCCAACGACGAACTGATGAACAAGTATCTGGAAGGCGAGGAACTGAGCATCGAGGAGATCAAGGCCGGGCTGCGCCAGCGGACCCTGGCCAACCAGATCGTACCGGCGGTGCTCGGCTCCTCGTTCAAGAACAAGGGCGTGCCGCTGGTGCTCGACGCGGTGATCGACTATCTCCCGGCTCCATCGGAAATCCCGGCGATCAGGGGCACCGACCCGGACGACGAAGAGAAGCACGACGAGCGCCATGCGGACGACGACGAGCCGTTCTCGGCGCTGGCGTTCAAGATCGCCACCGACCCCTTCGTCGGCACCCTGACCTTCGCCCGCGTGTATTCCGGGGTGCTGACTTCCGGCGACGCGGTGCTCAACTCGGTGAAAGGCAAGAAGGAGCGGGTCGGGCGGATGGTGCAGATGCACGCCAACCAGCGCGACGAGATCAAGGAAGTGCGCGCCGGCGACATCGCCGCGCTGATCGGCATGAAGGACGTGACCACCGGCGACACCCTGTGCGCCATCGACAAGCCGATCATTCTCGAACGCATGGACTTCCCCGATCCGGTGATCTCGGTGGCGGTGGAACCGAAGACCAAGGCCGACCAGGAGAAGATGGGCATCGCCCTGAGCAAGCTGGCCCAGGAAGACCCGTCGTTCCGCGTGAAGACCGACGAGGAGACCGCGCAAACCATCATTTCCGGGATGGGCGAGTTGCACCTGGACATCATCGTCGACCGCATGCGCCGCGAGTTCGGCGTCGAAGCCAATATCGGCAAGCCGCAGGTGGCCTATCGCGAGACCATCCGCAACACCTGCGAGATCGAGGGCAAGTTCGTCCGCCAGTCCGGCGGCCGCGGCCAGTTCGGCCATTGCTGGATCCGCTTCGCTCCGGCCGACGAGGGGCAGGAAGGCCTGGAGTTCCACAACGAGGTGGTCGGCGGGGTGATTCCCCGCGAGTTCATCCCGGCGATCCAGAAGGGCATCGAGGACCAGATGCAGAACGGTGTGCTCGCCGGCTACCCGCTGATCGGCCTGAAGGCGACGGTGTACGACGGCTCCTACCATGACGTCGACTCCAGCGAGATGGCCTTCAAGATCGCCGCCTCAATGGCCACCAAGCAACTCTCGCAGAAGGGCGGAGCGGTGCTCCTGGAGCCGGTGATGAAGGTCGAGGTGGTGACCCCGGAGGACTACATGGGCGACGTGATGGGCGACCTCAACCGCCGGCGTGGCCTGATCCAGGGCATGGAGGATACCCCGGCGGGCAAGGTGATCCGTGCCGAGGTCCCGCTGGGCGAAATGTTCGGCTATGCCACCGACGTACGCTCGATGTCCCAGGGGCGCGCGAGCTACTCGATGGAGTTCGTCCGCTATGCCGAGGTACCGTCCAGCGTGGCCGAGGCGATCGTCGCCAGGCAGGGTCGCTGAGAGCCGCCGCGCGCCGCCGAGGCCAGCGGCGGCGCGCGTCTTTCCGGGAGCGGCAGCCGCATCTCCGGCGCCGATGCGCTTGCCAAGCGGGTTTTTTGACGCCCCCTGGATGCTTAACTATAAGACAGTGACCAAGGCCCGCACCTATACGGTCACAAGGATGGCGAATCGATGCTTGCTTCAGCGATTGCCAGCGGTACCGCAGTCTCCCAGGTCTCCAAGCATCTCCTAATGTTCCTGGCCGCCCTTTTCCTCGCCCTCGGTGCATGCGGCTGGGCGATCCTGCACATCGCCAGGCAGCAGGACGACATCGCCATCGAGCAGAGCCATTTCTACGTGGAAAAGGCGCTGCAGAATCGCCGGGAAAATTCCGAGCAGTTCTCCACCACCTATTCGTTCTGGACCGACGCCTACGTCTATCTGGGAAACCGGGTCGACGTGGACTGGGCCTTCACCAAGAACAACCTCGGCTCGGTGCTCTACACCACCAACGGCTACGACGGCGTCTTCGTCATCGACGACCGTGGCACTCGCTACGCCATGCTCGAGGGCGAGCTGTCCGAGCGCTCGCTGGCCGACTCGCTGGGCGCCGATGCCGGAGACATCCTCAGCGCCGCCCGCCGCGCCGCGGTGGACGAGGCGGCGATCAGCCGCTACGTCGACTTCGACGGCGCACCGGCGATCCTTGTCGCTTCGGCGATCAAGCCCACCAGCGATCATGCGCCCATCGACCTGGACAAGGCCTCGGTGATGGTCTTCGTCGACCGGCTGACCCCGGCGAAGCTGGCCAAGCTCGGCGGCGACTACGGCATCGCCAACCTGCACCTGCTGGCCGGCGGCGCGGCGGGCGACAAGGAAAGCCTTGCCCTGGAGGGCACTCCCCATCGCCTGGCCTGGGTGTCGTCGCGTCCGGGTAGCGCCATGCTGCGGGAGACCGCGTTGCCGCTGCTGGGAATCTTCGTGCTCGCCGCCGGGCTGCTGTTCTGGCTGAGCCGCAGCGCCGTGCTCAACGCTCGCGCGGTGGATCGCCAGCAGAAGGTCCTGAAACGCAGCAACCAGGCCCTGCTGGCCAGCGAGGAACGTTTCAAGTCGATAGCCGAGGCGGCCTCGGACTGGATCTGGGAAGTCGACGGGCATTTCGTCTTCACCTATCTCTCCGTGCGCTTCCGCGACGTCACCGGCTACCAGCCGGAGGCCTGGATCGGGCGGCGGCTGGACGAGTTGCTGGATAGCGATACGGTGAACATCGTCAAGTGGCTGGAAGGGCTGCCCGATGCCGGTGCGCCGTCCAGCCTGGTCTGCGCTTTCCGCGACAGCCAGGGCCAGGCGCGGGTCGGCAAGCTGAGCGCCAGCGCGATCCGCAACGGCGTCGCCAGCGGCTATCGCGGCACGGCGGCCGACATCACCGACGAAGTCGAAGCCCATGCGAAGATCCAGCATCTGTCCCTGCACGATGCCCTGACCGGCCTGCCGAACCGCAACAAGCTGTTCCAGTTCCTCGAACGCCTGCTGGCGGAAAAGGCTGGCAAGTCGCCGGTAGCGGTACTGATGCTCGACCTCGACCGCTTCAAGCCGATCAACGACCAGCATGGCCATCCCGCCGGCGATGCGGTGCTCTACGCCATCGCCGAACGGCTGCGCGCCTCGACCCGCGACCAGGACATGGTTGCCCGGCTCGGCGGCGACGAGTTCGTGGTGGTCAGTACCCACGTGTCGTCGAAGCTGGAAATCGAGAAGTTCTGTAGCCGGCTGATCGACGTGATCAACCGCGAGATCGCCTACGAAGGGCACAGCTTCCATGTCGGCGCCAGCATCGGCGTGGCCCTGGCGCCGGAGCACGGCGGCGATCCGCGCGGCCTGCTGCGTTGCGCCGACGTGGCGATGTACGAGGCCAAGGCCGCGGGGCGCAATACCTGGCGTTTCTACTTGGAAGCGATGGACTCCCATCTCGCCGAGAAGAAGCTGCGCGAGACCGAGTTGCGCGCCGCCTTGCAGAACGGCGAGTTCGAGTTGTACTACCAGCCGCGCTTCCTGGCGCAGGAACAGACGATCGCCTCGGCGGAGGCGTTGATCCGCTGGAACCATCCGCACCGCGGGCTGATCGGCCCGGACGAGTTCATCGGCCTGGCGGAAGAAAGCGACCTGATCGTGCAGATCGGCAACTGGGTGCTGCGCGAGGCCTGCGCCACCGCCGCCTCCTGGCCGGGCGAGGTGATGGTCTCGGTGAACGTGTCGCCGGCGCAGTTCATGACCGGCGATATCGTCTGGCAGGTGCGCGAGGCGCTGCGCCTGGCCCACCTGGATGCCCGCCGGCTGGAGCTGGAGGTGACCGAGAACGTCATGCTCAACGATGTCGACGGCGCGCTGCGGACCATGACGGCCCTCAAGGAACTGGGCGTCCGCCTCAACATGGACGACTTCGGTACCGGCTATTCCTCGCTCGGCTACCTGCGCACCTATCCCTTCGACAGCATCAAGATCGACAAGCGCTTCGTCGCCAGCATGGAGAAGACCGGGCGCGACCGTTCGATCGTGCAGGCCATCATCAATCTCGGCAACGCCCTGAACCTGCGGGTCACCGCCGAGGGGGTGGAG
>NZ_SCND01000205.1:0-10782 GCF_005503585.1 Pseudomonas sp. 2VD | reverse complement strand
ACCACAAATAGTCCCCAGTCCCGATGCCGCAGCCGATCCACCTGAAAGACCACGAGAAAGACGCCCGCCTGGTGCGTCGGCGCGTCATCGTCGGGGCGGTGGCGGTGGTCTTGCTGACCCTGGTGCTGGTGGCGCGCATGTACCACCTGCAGGTGACCCAGTACGAGTACCATTCGACGCTGTCGGAGAACAACCGGGTCCATGTGCAGCCGATCCCGCCGACCCGCGGGATCATCTTCGACCGCAACGGCGTGATCATCGCCGACAACCGACCGAGCTTCAGCCTGACCATCACCCGCGAACGCACCGAGGACCTGCAGAAGACCCTCGACACGCTGGTGGAGATCCTCGGCCTGACCGAGGACGACCGGGCCATCTTCGAGAAGCGCATGAAGCAGGGGCGGCGTCCGTTCGAGCCGGTTCCCATCATGTTCGAACTCAACGAGGAACAGATCGCACGCATCGCGGTGAACCAGTTCCGCCTGCCGGGCGTCGACGTGGCGACCCAGTTCGTCCGCCACTACCCGCTGAAGGAGCACTTCGCCCATTCGGTCGGGTACGTCGGGCGGATCAACGAGCAGGAACTGAAGAACCTCGACCCGATCAACTACAGCGGCACCCACCATATCGGCAAGACCGGCATCGAGCGCTTCTACGAGAGCGAGCTGCATGGCACGGTTGGCTACGAGGAAGTCGAGACCAACGCCCGCGGGCGGGTGCTGCGGGTGCTCAAGCGCACCGACCCGATTCCCGGCAAGGACATCGTCCTGAGCATCGACAGCCGCCTGCAGGAGGCCGCCGAGAACGCCCTGGCCGGGCGGCGGGGCGCCATCGTGGCGATCCAGCCGTCCACCGGCGACGTGCTGGCGATGGTCAGCCAGCCGAGCTACGACCCCAACCTGTTCGTCACCGGCATCAGCTTCAAGGCCTATGCCGAGCTGCGCGACTCCATCGACCGGCCGCTGTACAACCGCGTCCTGCGCGGGCTCTATCCGCCGGGCTCGACGGTGAAGCCGGCGGTGGCACTGGCCGGCCTCGACGCCGGGGTGGTCACGCCGACCTCGCGGGTCTTCGACCCCGGCTACTACCAGTTGCCCAACTACGACCACAAGTACCGTAACTGGAACCGCTACGGCGATGGCTGGGTGAGCCTGGAGTCGGCGATCTACCGGTCCAACGACACCTATTTCTACGACCTCGCGCACAAGCTGGGGATCGACCGCCTGCACGCCTTCATGAGTCGCTTCGGTTTCGGCCAGAAAGTCGCCCTGGACATGTTCGGCGAAGCCGACGGGCTGATGCCCTCGCGCGAATGGAAGCGCAAGACCCGCCGCCAGGTCTGGTACCCGGGGGAGACCCTGATCCTCGGCATCGGCCAGGGCTACATGCAGGCGACGCCGATCCAGTTGGCGCAGATGACCGCGCTGCTGGCCAACAAGGGCCACTGGATCCGCCCGCACCTGGCCAAGACCATCGACGGCCAGCCGCCGGTCGACCCCGACCCGATGCCCGACATCGTGCTGCGCGACCCGGCCAACTGGGACCGCGTCGACTACGGCATGCAGCAGGTGGTGCATGGCGCCCGCGGCACGGCGCGCAAGGTCGGCGCCACCTCGGCCTACCTGATCGCCGGCAAGAGCGGTACCGCCCAGGTGGTGGCGATCAAGCAGAACGAGCGCTACGACCGCTCCAAGCTGCTCGAGCGGCACCGCGACCACGCCCTGTTCGTCGGCTTCGCGCCGGCCAACAACCCGCAGATCGCGGTGGCGGTGATGGTGGAGAACGGCGAGTCCGGCTCCGGCGTCGCCGCCCCGGTGGTCAAGCAGGTGATGGACGCCTGGCTGCTCGACGAGCACGGCAAGCTCAAGGCCGAATACGCGGAACCCGTCGCGCCGCTCGCGGCGGCGGTGGCCAAGCCCGAACCCACGGCAGCCGAGCCGGAGGCGCCCGCCCTTGAACAGTAACTTCGACCGCACCCTGTCCAACGAAGACGTGATGCGCCGGCGCGCCAGCCTGTTGCAGCGCCTGCACATCGACGGGATTCTCCTGCTGCTGTTGCTGATCCTCGGCGCCACCGGCCTGTTCGTCCTCTATTCGGCGAGCGGCAAGAGCTGGGACATGCTGATGAAGCAGGCCACCTCGTTCGGCCTGGGACTGGGCATGATGGTGGTCATCGCCCAGATCGAGCCGCGCTTCATGGCCCGCTGGGTGCCGCTGGGCTACCTGGTGGGGGTCGCGCTGCTGGTGGTGGTCGACGTGATCGGCCACGACGCCAAGGGGGCGACGCGCTGGATCAACATCCCCGGGGTGATCCGCTTCCAGCCCTCGGAGTTCATGAAGCTGCTGATGCCGATGACGGTGGCCTGGTACCTGTCCAAGCGCAACCTGCCGCCGGGGCTCAAGCACATGGTGATCAGCCTGGCGATCATCGTCACCCCGTTCGTGCTGATCCTGAAGCAACCCGACCTCGGCACCGCCATGCTGATCCTCGCTTCCGGCGGCTTCGTGCTGTTCGTCGGCGGCCTGCGCTGGCGCTGGATCGTCGGCGCGGTGTCGGCGGCGGTGCCGATTGCCGTGGCGATGTGGTTCTTCATCATGCACGACTACCAGAAACAGCGGGTGCTGACCTTCCTCGACCCGGAAAGCGACCCGCTGGGCACCGGCTGGAACATCATCCAGTCGAAGGCGGCCATCGGTTCCGGCGGGGTATTCGGCAAGGGCTGGCTGCTGGGCACCCAGTCGCACCTGGATTTTTTGCCGGAAAGCCACACCGACTTTATCATTGCGGTCCTCGGCGAGGAGTTCGGCCTGGTCGGCGTCTGCCTGCTGCTGGTGCTCTACCTGCTGCTGATCAGTCGTGGCCTGGTGATCACCGCCCAGGCGCAGACGCTCTACGGCAAACTGCTGGCCGGTGGCATCACCATGACGTTTTTCGTTTATGTCTTCGTGAATATCGGTATGGTGAGCGGGTTGTTGCCGGTGGTGGGGGTACCGCTGCCTTTCATTAGTTATGGCGGAACTTCGCTGGTTACCCTGTTGTCAGGGTTCGGGGTTCTGATGTCGATCCATACCCATCGGAAGTGGATCGCCCAGGTTTGAGACCAAGAGTGAAGAACGCAATGCAAGTACTGCGTACATGGGCGGCCAGGGGCGTCCAATGGGTCGGCGTAGCCGGCGTCATTGGCCTGTCCGGGGCGGCCCAGGCGGGGGACTACGACGGCTCGCCGCAAGTGGCCGAGTTCGTCAGCGAAATGACCCGCGACTACGGCTTCGCCGGAGAGCAGCTGATGGGGCTGTTCCGCGACGTGAACCGCAAGCAGTCGATCCTCGATGCGATCTCGCGCCCGGCCGAGCGGGTCAAGCAGTGGAAGGAATACCGGCCGATCTTCATCAGCGACGCGCGCATCAGTCGTGGCGTCGACTTCTGGAACAAGCATGCCGAAGACCTGGCGCGGGCGGAGAAGGAATACGGCGTGCCGGCCGAGATCATCGTCTCGATCATCGGCGTGGAAACCTTCTTCGGCCGCAACACCGGCAGCTACCGGGTGATGGACGCGCTGTCCACCCTCGGCTTCGACTACCCGCCGCGGGCCGACTTCTTCCGCAAGGAGTTGCGCGAGTTCCTCCTGCTCGCCCGCGAACAGCAGGTCGACCCGCTCAGCCTGACCGGCTCCTACGCCGGCGCCATGGGCCTGCCGCAATTCATGCCGAGCAGCTTCCGCGCCTACGCGGTGGACTTCGACGGCGATGGCCACATCAATATCTGGAGCGACCCGACCGACGCCATCGGTAGCGTCGCCAGTTACTTCAAGCAGCACGGTTGGGTCACCGGCGAGCCGGTGGTCTCGGTGGCCGAGATCAACGACGAGAGCGCCGAGAGCGCGGTGACCAGGGGCGTCGACCCGACCATGAGCCTGGGCGAGCTGCGTGCCCGCGGCTGGCGCACCCATGATGCGCTGCGCGACGACCAGAAGGTCACGGCGATGCGTTTCGTCGGCGACAAGGGCATCGAGTATTGGGTCGGTTTGCCGAACTTCTACGTGATCACCCGCTATAATCGCAGCGCCATGTATGCCATGGCGGTTTATCAGCTGGCGGGCGAGATTGCCCGCGCGCGAGGTGCCCATTGAGCAAGCGTGTCCGCTCCTCCCTGATCCTGCCCGCCGTCTGCGGCCTCGGGCTGGCGGCCGTGCTGTTGAGCAGTTGCTCCAGCAAGGCGCCCCAGCAGCCGGCCAGGCAGGCGGGTATTTCCGGGCCGGGCGACTATTCCCGTCCGCATCGCGACGGCGCCCCCTGGTGGGACGTCGACGTGTCGCGGATCCCCGATGCGGTGCCGATGCCGCACAACGGTTCGGTGAAGGCCAACCCCTACACCGTGCTGGGCAAGACCTACTACCCGATGAACGATGCGCGGGCCTACCGGATGGTCGGCACCGCGTCCTGGTACGGCACCAAGTTCCACGGCCAGGCCACCGCCAACGGCGAGACCTACGACCTCTACGGCATGACCGCCGCGCACAAGACCCTGCCGTTGCCGAGCTACGTGCGGGTGACCAACCTGGACAACGGCAAGAGCGTGATCGTCCGCGTCAACGACCGCGGCCCGTTCTATTCCGACCGGGTCATCGACCTGTCCTTCGCCGCGGCGAAGAAGCTCGGCTATGCCGAGACCGGCACCGCGCGGGTCAAGGTCGAAGGCATCGACCCGGTGCAGTGGTGGGCCCAGCGTGGCCGGCCGGCGCCGATGGTCCTGGCGCAGCCCAAGCAGGCGGTGGCCCAGGCCCCCGCTGCGACGCAAACTCAGGCGGTGGCGATGACCCAGCCGATCGAGACCTACACCCCGCCGCCGGCGCAGCACGCGGCCGCCGTGCTGCCGGTGCAGATCGACTCAAAAAAAAACGCTTCATTACCAGCCGATGGCCTGTATCTCCAGGTGGGCGCCTTCGCCAACCCGGATGCAGCGGAGCTGCTGAAGGCCAAGCTGAGCGGCGTGACGGCTGCGCCGGTGTTTATCAGCTCGGTCGTACGCAACCAGCAGATTCTGCACCGGGTGCGGCTGGGACCGATCGGTTCGGCGGACGAGGTTAGCCGCACCCAGGACAGCATCCGCGTGGCCAACCTTGGCCAGCCGACGCTGGTACGCCCCGACTGAGCGCCTACTCACGCAGGGAATTCCCGCAAGGGATTGTTTGACCATTGGTAGAACCAGAGAGACGGATGAACATCACCACTATCGCGAAACGCTTGTCACTGCTTGTCCTGTTCATCGCCCCTACGGCTGGCTGGGCTGCTGAATCCATGGTTCCGGCGCCGCCGCAACTGGCCGCCAAGTCGTACGTCCTGATGGACGGAGAGAGCGGCCAGGTTCTGGTCGAGAACAACGGCGACCAGCGCCTGCCGCCGGCCAGCCTGACCAAACTGATGACCGCCTACATCGCCACCAAGGAGATCGAGGCCGGCCGCATCGGCGAGAACGACCTGGTCACCGTCAGCGAACATGCCTGGCGCACCGGCGGTTCGCGGATGTTCATCAAGGTCGGCAGCCAGGTATCGGTGAGCGACCTGCTGCATGGCATCATCATCCAGTCCGGCAACGACGCCAGCGTCGCCCTGGCCGAGCATATCGCCGGCAGCGAAGACGCCTTCGCCGACATGATGAACACCACCGCGCAGAAGCTGGGCCTGACCAACTCCCACTTCATGGACGCCACCGGCCTGCCCAACCCGGACCACTATTCCTCCGCCCGCGACATGGCGGTGCTGGCCCGCGCGATCATCTACGGCGAGCCGAGCCACTACGCGATCTACGCGCAGAAGGAATTCCTCTGGAACAACATCAAGCAGCCGAACCGCAACCTGCTGCTGTGGCGCGACAAGACCGTCGACGGCCTGAAGACCGGCCACACCGACGAAGCCGGCTACTGCCTGGTGGCTTCCGCGGTACGCGACGGCCAGCGCATGATCGCGGTGGTGTTCGGCACCAACAGCGAGCAGGCCCGCGCCGCCGAGACCCAGAAGCTGCTGACCTATGGCTTCCGCTTCTTCGAAAGCCGCAACTTCTACAAGAAGGGCACCGAGCTGACCAAGGGCCTGGTCTGGAAGGGTTCCGAGCATGAAGTGAAAGCCGGCCTCGCCGAAGACCTGACCATGACCCTGCCGCGCGGCCAGATGCAGAAGCTGCAGGCCAGCATGGTCCTGGAGCCGCAGCTGATGGCGCCGATCCAGCAGGGCCAGGTGATCGGCAAGGTGGAAGTGAAGCTGGACGACAAGGTCATCCGCAGCGCCGACCTGGTCGCCCTCAACGCCGTCGAGGAGGGTGGTTTCTTCCGCCGCCTGTGGGATAGCATCCGCCTGTTCTTCTACGGTTTGTTCAACTGACCGACCGGCGCCCGCCCGCTCACGAGGCCAGCGGGCGCCCGTCCCCGCGGACCACGGGTCCGCCGCCGCCATGACCGATACCCCTGACGTTCAACCCCCGAAAATCGAATTCCCCTGCGAGCGCTATCCGATCAAGGTGATCGGCGACGCCGGCGAAGGTTTCTCCGACCTGGTCGTGGAAATCATCCAGCGCCACGCGCCGGATCTCGACGTCGAGACCCTGGTGGTCCGCGACAGCAGCAAGGGGCGCTTCCTCTCGGTGCAGGTGCTGATCACCGCCACCGATGTCGACCAACTGCAAGCCATCCATAACGACCTGCGCGCGACCGGACGCGTGCACATGGTGCTCTGATGGGACTCGAGCTGGGCTTCCGTGAGCTCGGCGAGGTTCCCTACGAACCGACCTGGCATGCCATGCAGCGCTTCGTTGCCGAACGCGACAAATCGGTAATGGACGAAGCCTGGCTGTTGCAGCACCCTGCGGTCTTCACCCAGGGGCAGGCCGGCAAGGCGGAGCATGTGCTGTTCCCCGGCGACATCCCGGTGATCCAGGTGGATCGCGGCGGCCAGGTGACCTACCACGGCCCCGGCCAGTTGGTCACCTACCTGCTGCTCGATGTCCGCCGCCTGGGACTGGGCGTGCGCGAGCTGGTCAGCCGGATCGAGCAGAGCCTGATCGGCCTGCTGGCGTCCTATGACGTGCAGGCCGTGGCCAAGCCGGACGCGCCGGGTGTCTACGTCGACGGGGCGAAGATCGCCTCCCTCGGCCTGCGCATCCGTAACGGCTGTTCCTTCCATGGCCTGGCGCTGAACCTGGACATGGACCTGCGACCGTTCCAACGAATCAATCCCTGCGGCTACGCCGGGATGCCCATGACCCAACTGCGCGACCTGGTTGGGCCGGTGGATTTTGCCGAGGTGTGTACCCGATTGCGCGCTGAGCTCGTCTCACGCCTTGGCTACGCTGAACAGAAGACCCTTACGGGCGGGATCGAACTGATATGAGCACTGTTGTGGAGAAGTCCGGAGAAGCCAAGCCGGGCAAGGTGGAAGTCGGCGTGAAGCTGCGCGGCGCGGAAAAGGTCGCGCGGATTCCGGTGAAGATCATTCCCACCGAGGAACTGCCGAAGAAACCCGACTGGATCCGCGTGCGCATCCCGGTTTCCCCCGAGGTCGACCGCATCAAGCAACTGCTGCGCAAGCACAAGCTGCACAGCGTCTGCGAAGAGGCGTCCTGCCCGAACCTGGGCGAGTGCTTCTCCGGCGGCACCGCGACCTTCATGATCATGGGTGACATCTGCACCCGGCGCTGCCCGTTCTGCGACGTCGGCCATGGCCGGCCGAAGCCGCTGGACGTCGACGAGCCGACCAACCTGGCCATCGCCATCGCCGACCTGCGGCTGAAGTACGTGGTGATCACCTCGGTGGACCGCGACGACCTGCGCGACGGCGGTGCCCAGCACTTCGCCGACTGCCTGCGCGAGATCCGCAAGCTGTCGCCGGGGATCCAGCTGGAAACCCTGGTGCCCGACTATCGCGGTCGCATGGACATCGCCCTGGAGATCACCGCCAACGAGCCGCCGGACGTGTTCAACCATAACCTGGAGACGGTGCCGCGCCTGTACCGCTCCTCGCGGCCGGGCTCGGACTTCGAGTGGTCGCTGGACCTGCTGCAGAAGTTCAAGCAGATGGTTCCGCACGTACCGACCAAGTCCGGGCTGATGCTTGGCCTGGGCGAGACCGACGATGAGGTCATCGAGGTCATGCAGCGGATGCGCGAGCACGACATCGACATGCTGACCCTTGGCCAGTACCTGCAGCCGTCGCGCAACCACCTGCCGGTGCAGCGCTTCGTGCATCCGGATACCTTCGCCTGGTTCGCCGAGGAAGGCGAGAAGATGGGCTTCAAGAACGTCGCGTCCGGTCCGCTGGTGCGTTCGTCCTACCATGCCGACCAGCAGGCGCACGGCAACAAGATCGGCTGATCGACGCCGCGCCAATGCCTTCCGACGCCGCGTCCCTGCACAGGGACGCGGCGTTTTTCATTGGGCAGCCACGAAGCCTCTTCGGACGTAGGACGAACAACCGCTTGCGGTTATCCGCCGGCGCGTAGGTGAGTACCGTTTGCTCTCATCCCTGTGCGGTAACGAAGCGACTGCGCTGGCCGAGCTGCCGCACCGCCTCGATCAGTGCCTCGGCCGCCAGGCTGGGTTGGCGCGAGAAGGCGTAGAAACGCGCCTCCGGCAGCGTCGGAAAACCCTGTTCCGGGCCCAGTTCGCGCAGCCCCTCGCGCATCTGGCTGCGCGCCACCACCGTCACGGCGAAACCGGCCAGCGCGGCGGACAGGCAGCCGGCCATGCTGGCGCTCTCGAACACCAGGCGCCAGGGACGCGCAGCGGCGCCGAGGGCTGTAATCGCCGCTTCGCGGTAGACGCAGGGTTCGGGGAACAGCGCCAGCGGCAGCGGTTCGCCCACGGGCAGCTCGATCGCGGTCGCCGCGGCCCAGACCAGCGGTTCCTCCCAGAGCAGTTCGCCGTCGTCTCCGACCCGCCGGCACTGCTTGCCGAACACCACGTCGGTGCGCCCCTGGGCCTGCTGGCGGAGCAGGTCGGTGGTGATACCGACCTTGAGTTCGATGGATGCTTCGGGGTGCCAGCGGCGAAAGCGTTGCAGGACGCGTGGCAGCCAGGCGCTGGCGAAGTCCTCCGAAGCGCCGATGCGCAGGCGGTCGCGGATCGGCGTGCCGTGCAGCCTGGCGCGGGCCTCGCGCTCCAGCTCGACGATGTTGCGGGCATAGGCGTAGAGCGTCTCGCCCGCCTGGGTCAGCTCCAGGCGGCGGGTGGTGCGGCTGAGCAGGCTGACGCCGGCTGTCTGTTCCAGGCGCTTGATATGCCCGCTGACCGCGGAGGGAGTGAGCGCGAGATTGTCCGCGGCGAGGGCGAAGCCGCCACTGTCGACCACTTCGAGAAAGGTACGCAACAACACGATATCCAGGGATTGGGAGGTGGGGACGGCAAGCTCCATGAGGTCTTCCATTCATCTCGTTTCATGAATAGTAGACGCTAACTATTCATGAATCACCCTTGGCAAGCGTCCTAGGATGTCCCTTCGCTTTCTCTTGGAGAGGTCCGATGAGCCGCTATGCCTTCGTTTCCACCGATGTCCTGGATATCGCCTACCTGGAGTGGAATCCGCAGGGGGCGCGCAGCGCCGTCTTGTTGCACGGTTGGCCGGACAGCCCGCATGCCTGGGAAGACCTGGCGGAGTCCCTGGCGGACGCCGGCTATCGGGTGCTGGCACCAGCCCTCCGGGGATTCGCCCCGACCCGCTTTCGCGATGCGTCTACTCCGCGCAGCGGGCAACTGGCGGCTCTGGCTTGCGATCTGCTGGCATTCGTCGACGGCCTGGCATTGCAGCGTCCCCTGCTGGTCGGCCATGACTGGGGTGCCCGCGCGGTGGCCAGTGCCTGCGGACTGCGCGAGGGCTTCGCCTCGCACCTGGTGATGCTCTCGGTGGGGTACGCCAGCAACGATCCGCAGCAAGTTCTTTCCCTGCCGCAGGCCCGTAGCTTCTGGTACCAGTGGTTCATGGCCACGCCACGCGGCGAGCGCGCGCTGCGCGAGGAGGGCGAGGCGTTCGCCCGGCAGATGTGGGACACCTGGTCGCCGCCGGGATGGTATGCCGAGCGCGATTTCCAGGAGGCCGCCCAGGCCTTCTCCGGGCCGGACTGGGTCGCCGTGGTGCTGCACTATTATCGGCATCGCTGGGGCTTCGTCGCGGGGGAGCCGCGCTACGGGGCGGCGGAACAGCGCTTGCTCCCGGCACCGCGCCTGGCGCTGCCGACCCTGGTGCTGCACGGCGGCGCGGATGCCTGCACCCACCCCGACGGCTCCCGCGGACGCGAGCACTACTTCAGCGGGCGTTACCAGCGGCTGGTGCTGGAGGGCGTCGGCCATTTTCCGCAGCGCGAGGCGGCCACCCAGGTGGCGGACGCTATCCTGCGGTTCTGCGCGGATGACTAGGTTCTGGACGCCGCAGCGGCGGATAACGCCCATGGCGTTATCCGCCCTACGAACCGGTGTGCCGCGAGCGGTCGCGGCGGACGTGGGGTCGTAAGCTCCGCCGGCGGCCCTATGGCGTCCGCAGGCGGTCGAGCAGCGCCGGGGTCGGATAGCCGTCCGCCGGCCAGCCGAACTCCTGCTGGCAGGCGCGGATCGCCTTGCGCGTATTGGCGCCGATGATGCCGTCCACCGCGCCCGGATCGTGTCCGCGGGCGGCCAGTTGCCGTTGCAGCTCGATGCGCTGCGAGCGGCTCAGCGGAACATCCTCCAGTGGCCAGGCGCCGACTATCCGGCCGCCGCCCTTGAAGCTGTCGGCGAGCAGGCCGACGGCCAGGGCATAGGC
>NZ_SCND01000204.1:0-10806 GCF_005503585.1 Pseudomonas sp. 2VD | reverse complement strand
CTGCTGCATGGCACCGACTGGCGCTCGCTCAGCCGCAGCAGGCCGACCCGTCGCTGCACCTGCGGCGCGAGTGAGGCAGGCAGCGGCGGGTCCGGTTATGCTTCCTGCATGTCCCGGAACAACAACAAGGACGGACACGCCATGCCCGCACCGCTCTGGAGCCCTTCCGCCGAACGCATCGCCGCCAGTCGCATGGAGGCCTTCCGGCGCTTCGTCAACCAGCGCCATGCCCTCGGTCTGGCCGACTACCCGGCGCTGCATGCCTGGAGCGTGCAGCGGCGCGAGGCGTTCTGGCAGGCCATCGTCGACTTCTTCGCGGTGCGCTTCCAGCAACCGCCGCGTGCGGTCCTCGAGGAAGGCACGCAGATGCCCTCGGCGCGCTGGTTCCCCGGCGCCACGCTGAATTTTGCCGAACACCTGCTGCGCCGCCGCGATGATGCCCCGGCGCTGATCGCGGTGAGCGAAGACGGTCGCCGCGAGGTGCTCAGCCACGCCGAACTGGCCCGTCACGTGGCGGGCCTGCAGAAGCGCCTCGCCGCCCTGGGCATAGGCCCCGGCGACCGGGTCGCCGCGCTGATGCCGAACACCTGGCAGACCGTGGTCGGCATGCTCGCCACCGCCAGCCTCGGCGCGACCTGGTCGAGCTGCTCGCCGGACTTCGGCACCCAGGGCGTGATCGACCGCTTCGGCCAGATCGAACCGCGCGTGCTGATCGCCTGCGCCGGCTACCGCTACGCCGGCAAGTCGCTGGACCTGACCGCCAAGCTCAACGAGGTGCTCGCCGGCCTGCCCGGCCTGGAGCAACTGCTGGTGGTGCCCTACGACCGTCCGCAGGCGCAGCCGCAGGACTACCGCTGCCAGGCGCGGGTCGCGCTGTGGGACGGGTTCTACCAGGCCGAGGGCGAGCCGGTCTTCACCCCGGTGCCCTTCGAGCAGCCGCTGTACATCCTCTATTCGTCGGGCACCACCGGGGTACCCAAGTGCATCGTCCATGCCACCGGCGGCGTGCTTCTGCAACATCTCAAGGAGCACGGCCTGCACACCGACCTGGGCGACGGCGACCGGCTGTTCTACTACACCACCTGCGGCTGGATGATGTGGAACTGGCTGCCTCCGGCCTGGCGGTGGGCGCCAGCCTGGTGCTCTACGACGGCTCGCCGTTCCACCCCGGCCCCGAGCGCCTGCTGGACCTCATCGACGCCGAGGACATCGCCGTGTTCGGCGCCAGCGCCAAGTACCTGGCGGCGCTCGAGAAGGCCGGCGTACGCCCGCGCCACAGCCACCGCCTGGACAGCCTGAGGACACTGCTCTCCACCGGTTCGCCGCTGGCCCACGAAAGCTTCGACTACGTCTACCGCGAGCTGAAGAGCGACCTCTGCCTGTCGTCGATCTCCGGCGGCACCGACATCGTTTCCTGCTTCGCCATCGGCAACCCGGTGCTGCCGGTGTGGCGCGGCGAACTGCAATGCAAGGCGCTGGGCATGGCCGTGGAAATCTGGGACGACGACGGCCGCCGCCTCGCCAGCGGCAAGGGCGAGCTGGTCTGCACCCGGCATTTCCCGTCGATCCCGCTGGGCTTCTGGAACGACCCGGATGGCACCAGGTTCCACGACGCCTACTTCGCCAGCTTTCCCGGCGTCTGGGCCCATGGCGACTACGCCGAGGAAACCGCCCACGGCGGGCTGGTCATCCACGGCCGCTCCGACGCGGTGCTCAATCCCGGCGGCGTGCGCATCGGCACCGCGGAAATCTACCGCCAGGTGGAAAAGGTCGAGGAAGTCCTCGAGTCCATCGCCATCGGCCAGGACTGGCAGGGCGATGTGCGTGTGCTGCTGTTCGTCCGCCTGCGCGACGGCGTGCGACTCGACGAGCCGCTGCGCGAACGCATCCGCCAGACCATCCGCGCCAACGCCACGCCGCGCCACGTACCGGCGAAGATCATCCAGGTCGCCGATATCCCGCGCACCCTGAGCGGCAAGATCGTCGAGCTTGCGGTGCGCAACGTGATCCACGGCCGCCCGGTGAAGAACACCGACGCCCTGGCCAACCCGCAGGCGCTGGAGCTTTATCGCGACCTCGCCGAACTGCGCGACTGAAGCCGCGGCGAGCCTGGGCTAGAATGCGCGTTCCGTGCTACCGCAAAAGGTAATCCCATGCCCGTCGCCATGGCCCGCCACATCCTGGTCAAGACCGAAGCCGAGGCCGCGCAACTGAAGCAGCGCCTGGCCAAGGGCGAGGACTTCGCCACACTGGCGAAGAAGCATTCGACCTGCCCGTCCGGCAAGCGCGGCGGCGACCTCGGCGAGGTGCGTCCGGGGCAGATGGTCAGGTCCATCGACAATGCCATCTTCAGGAAACCCGTGGGCGTGCTCCAGGGTCCGCTGAAGAGCCAGTTCGGCTACCATCTCCTGGAAGTGTATTTCCGCGACTGAACCGCCACCGGAGCGTCCATGACCGCCGACCAGATCGCCGCCTTCTGCCTGCAACTGCCCGGCGCCCGGGAAGACCTCAAGTGGGGTTCGAACCGGGTGTTCTCGGTGGCCGGCAACAAGATGTTCGCCATCCTCGACTTCGTCGACAAGGACGGCGGCCTGGCCTTCAAGGTCGGCAGCGAGCTGTTCCTCGGCTATGTCGACCGCCCCGGCATCCGTCCGGCGCCCTACCTGGCGCGCGCGCACTGGATCGTCATGGCCCGCCCCTACCCGATGAAGGCGGCGGAGTTGCGCGAGGCCCTGGTCCGTTCCCATCAGCTGGTGGTGGCGCGCCTGCCCAAGCGCCAGCGCCTCGGCCTGGTACTCGACGCATGAGTCGCGACCGTCTGTACACCTGGGCCGGCCTGTGGCGCTCGCCGTCGTCCAGCTGGGAGGCCCTGCGCCTGGAGGACGACCAGGCGGAAAGCCAGTTGCGCGCGCCGGACGAACGCAGCGGCCTGCCCTACCAATTGGACTACCGGCTGCGCTGGGACGCCGACTGGCATCTGCGTGAGGCGGTGTTCCACGTCGAAAGCGAAACCGGGGTGCGCAAGCTGCACCTGCTCGCCGATGGCCGCGGCCACTGGCAGGACGGCGACGGCGAAGCGCTACCGGCATTCGACGGTTGCCTGGACATCGATCTCTGGCCAAGCCCCTTCACCAACACCTTCCCGATCCGCCGCCTGGGCCTGGCCGATGGCCAGCGCGCGGAAATCCGCGCGCTCTACATCGAGGCCCCGGCCCTGGAGCCGCGTAGCATGCGCCAGGCATACACCCGCCTGGACGCCAGCCACTACCTCTACGAGAACCTCGAAGGCAGTGCGTTCAAGGCGGTACTGCTGGTGGACGAACAGGGCCTGGTGATCGACTACCCGGGTCTCTTCCAGCGTCTCTGAACGCGCTAGCGCCGGGCACCGCGCGTCGCCGATAGCCCGGCGAATCCGTTAGCCTGCTTTCATTCGTCATCCGCAACGGTCATCATGGCGGACCGCGACAACCCACTGCGACCGCGTTTCCCACATGTCCGTCGATATCCGCCCCACCCCGCCGGCGCAGGACAGCGCCCGGCAGAACGTCACCCTGCAGATCGTCTCGGTGGTGATGTTCACCTTCATCGGCTACCTGACCATCGGCATCCCGCTGGCGGTGCTGCCCGGCTACGTGCACGACGACCTCGGCTACGGCTCGGTGCTGGCCGGCCTGGTGATCAGCCTGCAGTACCTCGCCACCCTGCTCGCCCGGCCCTACGCCGGGCGCGTCATCGACGGCCTCGGGCCGAAGCGCGCGGTGCTCTACGGCATGGCCGGCAGCGCCGCGAGCGGGCTGTTCATGCTGCTCTCGGTGGCGATCCAGGGCTGGCCGGCGCTGAGCCTGGCCAGCCTGCTGGTCGGCCGCCTGGTACTCGGCGCGGCGGAAAGCCTGGTCGGCTCGGCGGCGATCGGCTGGGGCATCGGCCGGGTCGGCGCGCCGCACACCGCCAAGGTGATTTCCTGGAACGGCATCGCCAGCTACGGCGCCATCGCCCTCGGGGCGCCGCTAGGGGTGCTGCTGGTGCAGTGGCTGGGGCTGTGGAGCATGGGCGCGTCCATCGTCCTGCTCGGGGCGCTCGGCTTCGCCCTGGCCTGGCCGAAGTTGCCGGCGCCGCTGGTGCACGGCGAGCGACTGCCGTTCCACCATGTGCTCGGCCGGGTCACCCCGCACGGCATGGGCCTGGCGCTGGGGGCGATCGGCTTCGGCACCATCGCCACCTTCATCACCCTCTACTACGCCAGCCGTGGCTGGGCCAACGCAGTGCTCTGCCTGAGTGCCTTCGGCGGTTGCTTCATCGGCGCCCGGCTGTTGTTCGCCAATAGCATCAACCGGCTCGGCGGCTTCCGCGTGGCGATCATCTGCCTCGGCGTCGAAAGCCTCGGCCTGCTGTTGCTGTGGAGCGCGCCGAATCCCTGGGTCGGCCTGGCCGGCGCGGCGCTCACCGGCTTCGGCTTCTCCCTGGTGTTCCCGGCGTTCGGCGTGGAAGCGGTGAACCTGGTACCGGCTTCCAACCGTGGCGCGGCGCTGGGCGCCTACTCGCTGTTCGTCGACCTGTCGCTGGGCATCACCGGGCCGCTGGTGGGCTTCGTCGCCAACCTGTTCGGCTTCCGCTCGATGTTCCTCTTCGCCTGCCTGGCCTCGCTCGGCGGGCTGGCCCTGGCCGTCGCACTGCACCGGCGCAGCCGCCGGCCCGTCTAGGGCGTGCACCGTCCCAGGCGGCGGTACGCGTTCTAGAGCTCGCCGAGCAAGGCGCTCAGGGCCGCGCGCAACTTGCCGGGCTTCAGCGGCTTGTTGAGCAGCGGCACGCCCAGGCGGGCCAGCGCGCGGCGGCAATCGTCGCTGCGGTCGGCGGTGATCATCACCGCGGCGATCTCCGCGCCGTAGCCCTCGCGCAAGGCGCCCAGCAACTGGCAACCGGTAGCGCCGTGGTCCAGGTGGTAGTCGACCAGAATCGCATCCGGCGCGCGGCCATCGAGCGCCTTGCGCGCGCCTTCCAGGTCGGTGGCGGTAAGCACCTCGCAGCCCCACTGGCCGAGCAGCGCGGACATGCTGAAGAGAATCTCGGTCTCGTTGTCCACCACCAGCAGCCGCCGTCCCGGCAGCGGATCGCCGGCCGAAACCCGCGCAATCGCCTCGCCGGGTGCTGGCCGCGCCGGCTTGCGGACCAGCGGCACCTCGATGGCGAACAGCGAGCCTCGGCCTGGAGTCGAATGCACCTCGATGCGGTAGCCGAGGATGCCGGCGATACGGTCGACGATGGCCAGCCCGAGTCCGACGCCACGGCGCTCGGAAGCGCGCCCGGCGTCCAGTTGGTTGAACTCGAAGAAGATCGCCTGCAACTGGTCGGCGGGGATGCCCCGGCCAGTGTCCCACACCTCCAGGCGTACCTTGCCGCCACGCCGGC
Organism: Pseudomonas sp. 2VD; assembly: GCF_005503585.1. Classification (NCBI taxonomy): domain Bacteria; kingdom Pseudomonadati; phylum Pseudomonadota; class Gammaproteobacteria; order Pseudomonadales; family Pseudomonadaceae; genus Pseudomonas; species Pseudomonas sp. 2VD. The sequence continues at coordinate 5,400 of NZ_SCND01000204.1, read as the reverse complement.
GCGCCCCCAGCAGCACGCTGCCGCGCTCGGTGTAGCGGCAGGCGTTGCTGAGCAAGTTGCGCAGGATCCGCGACAGCAGGCGCGCGTCGGTGCGCACTGCCAGTCGCGGGATCCGCGCACGCAGGGCCAGGCCGGCGGCACGCGCGACTTCCTCGAACTCCGAGGCCAGCGGAGCGAGCAGTTCGTCGAGGGAATAGTCGTCCAGGTCCGGACGGATCGCACTCTGGTCGAGCCGGGCGATTTCCAGCAGGTCGGTGAGCAAGGTCTCGGCGCCTTCCAGGGCCAGGTGGGTGCGCTCCACCAGTTGCAGTTCGGCGGCCGGCAGGCCCCGCTCACGCAGGGTGTCGACCAGCAGCCGCGCCGCGTTGAGCGGTTGCAGCAGGTCGTGGCTGGCGGCGGCGAGGTACTTGTCCTTGCTGTGGTTGGCGGCTTCGGCGGCGTCGCGCGCCTGGCGCAACTGGCGGTTGAGTTCTTCCAGCTCGTGGGTGCGTTCGGCTACCCGCCGCTCCAGTTCCTCGTTCATGGTCTGCAGGCGCTGCTGGGCCTGCACCCGTTCGGTGATGTCGGCGACGAAACCTTCGACCAACTCTTCCTCGTCGTGCCTGAGCAGCAGGTTCATCAATACCTCGATGTGACTGCCGTCCCTGCGCCAGAGGCGCGTCTCGTAGCCGAACAGGCCGCCGCGCTCGCGCAGCAGCGCGCGGATCCGCCGCATCTCGGCCTCGCCGCCGACGAACAGTTGCCCGGCCATGTCCTCCAGCGACCAGAGCACCTGTTGCGGATCGTCGTAGCCGAGCATCTGCGCCAGCGCCGGATTGGCGGCGCGCAGCCCCTGGCCGAGGCTGGCCTGGAAGATGCCGTGCACTGCGTGCTCGAACAGCCATTTGTAGCGGTTGCGCTCGGCCTCCAGCTCCTCCAGGCGCGCCAGCAGCTCCGGGTAGTGGCTCTTGCGCGCGGAGTGGCTGCCCAGGCCGAGTAACCCGGCCAGGGCCTCCTGCTGCTGCTCAGAGGGCCTCGCCATAGACCACCTCGACATCGCGCTGGCTCGACTCGCGCGGGTTGGTAAGGATGCACGGGTCCTGCATCGCGTGGCGCGAGAGGAAAGGAATGTCGGAGCTGCCGACCCCGTGCAGGGCGAGGCTCTCGTGGAAACCCACGGCGTGCTTGAAGGCGATCAGGTGGTCCACCAGGCGCTGGCGGACCTGCCCCTGGGTCAGGCCGCGGCAATCGATGCCGAAGGTCTCGGCGATCACCTTGAAGCGCTCCGGCGCGGCGCTGTAGTTGAACGCCACCACGTGTTCGACCAGCGCCGCGTTGCACAGGCCGTGGGGCAGGTCGAGATAGCCGCCGAGGCTGTGCGACATGGCATGCACCGCGCCGAGGATGGCGTTGGAGAAGGCCAGCCCGGCCTGCATGCTCCCGAGCATGATCTTCTCGCGCAGGGCGATGTCGCCGGGATTGGCGATCATCTGTACCAGGTTGCCATCGATCAGGCGCATCGCTTCCAGCGCGTGGGGATCGGTCAGCGGCCCGTGGCCGGTGGAGACGAACGCCTCGATGGCGTGTACCAGTGCATCGATGCCGGTACAGGCGGAAAGGAAGGGATCCATGGTCAACGTGGTTTCCGGGTCGATCAGCGAGACGTCAGGCACAACCGCCTTGCTCACCACGGAGAACTTCATGCGCTCGTCCTGGTTGGAAATGATCACGAACTGCGAGACGTCCGCCGAAGTCCCGGCGGTGGTCGGGATCAGGATCAGCGGCGGACTCGGCACCCGCAGCCGGTCGACGCCTTCGAACTCGAGGATGCTGCGGCCATGGGCGGCGACGATGCCGATGCCCTTGGCGCAATCCATCGGGCTGCCGCCGCCCACCGCGACGATCACGTTGCAGCCCTCGCTGCGATAGAACTCGGCGCCGAGCATCACCTCGTCGACCCGGGGGTTGGGCGAAACGTCGGTATACAGGCAGTAGTCGATGCCCTGCCCCTCCAGGCTTGCCTGGATGTCGGCGACCCAGCCGGCGGCGAGCACGCCGGGGTCGGAGACCAGCAGGACCTTGCGCGCACCGAAGGTCTTCACATAGTTGGCGACACTGTGCCGGCAGCCGGCGCCGAAGATGATCTCGGGCGAGACGAATTTACGCAGTTGGCTGAGGTCGTGGCTCATCTGACAGACCATTCTTATTGTTATCGGACATTGCCGGCAGCCTACTGCATTCGTCGGTTATTGCAATGCGACCTTGGCGGGTCCTTTCAATCCTCCAGCAAGCCCAGGTAGAAGCGCCATTCCGCCAGCAGCGCATGGGCGCGATTGGCCGGCTGGCGGAAACCGTGGCGTTCCTGCGGATAGCGGTGGCACTCCACGCGCACGCCGCTACGCCGCAGGCCGGCGACCATCGCCTCGGTCTGCTCCGGCACCACCACCGCGTCGAGCCCGCCCTGGAAGAACACCACCGGCGCGCGGATGCGCCCGACCTGCAGCACCGGACTGCGCGCCAGGTAGCGACGGCGCTGGCGCTGCGGGTCGCCGATCAGCCAGTCGAGGTAGTCGCCCTCGAACTTGTGGGTGCAACGCGCCAGTGCCAACGGATCGCTGACCCCATAGAGACTGGCGCCGCCGCGCAGGCCATCGAGGCAAGCCAGGGCGCGCAGCGCGCTGTAGCCTCCGGCGCTGGCGCCACGGACGAAGACCCGGGCGCGGTCGATCCATCCCTCCGCGTCCAGCTGCGCCAGCGCGGCCTCGATATCGCGCAACTCCAGGCGCCCCCACTGGCCGCGCAAGCGCTGCCGATAGGCGCGGCCGTAGCCGCTGCTGCCCCGGTAGTTCAGCGCCGCCACGGCGAAACCGCGCTGGGTCCAGAATTGCAGGCCGGCATCGAACGCCGGCGAATGCATCGAGGTCGGTCCGCCATGCAGCCACACCAGCAGCGGCGCTGGTCGTCGGGGATCGACGCGGCGGCGGGCATTGCGCGGCGGATAGAAGAAACCGTGGCCGTTTTCGCCGTTGCCCAGCCCATAGACGAAGGCCTGCGGATGCGACAGGTCATCCTCCGCCAGCGGTCGCTCGCCGCCACGCAGCACCTCGACGCGCAGGTCGTCGCGGTGGATCGCCAGCAGCGCCGGCAGGCGTCCGGCCGCCGCCGCGATGCAGTAGAACGCCCGGGCATCCGCGGCCAGTCCGGCGAACCGGTTCCAGTCCGCGGCCAGGCGCCGCTCGCTGCCGTCCGCTTCGCGCAGGAACAGTTGCCCGCCGCCGGCCTCGACGCGACTGAGCAGCAGCCTTTCCTCTCCCAGCGGCAGGTAGCTGCAAGCGCCCAATTGCCAGGGCGCGCCAGCGTGGTCGGCATCGGCGAAGCGGCCGGCCAACGCGACCTCGGCGCAGGGACGCCACCAGCCGTCGCGGTCGCTCAGCCAGTGAAGGCGGCCGGCGGGATCGAAGCGTGGTTGCTGGATCGACTCGCCGCCTCCGGCTCCGGCCAGGCAGCGCGTACGCCCATTCTCCGCCAGGCCCAGGCGGGTCTCGGTCCAGGGCTGGTGCGGACGGTCCCATTCGATCCAGGCCAGCCGCCGCCCCTGGCCGGCGGCACGCGGCGCGGCGTAGAAATCGGCGCCCTCGACCAGCACCCGGCGCGCGCCATCGGCGTCCAGGCGCACGATGCGATGCACGACCCCGGTCGGCCCATGGCTCTCTTCCACCGCCAGCAGGGCATCCCAGGCATCGACGTAGGCCAGGTCGCCGTAGCGACACTGCGCCCCGCCGCCCAGCACTTGGGCTGCGCGGCCCGCTCGCCAGCGGCGTACCTGCTGGTCGGTTTCGTCGACCCAGGCCAGCCCGTCGAGCGTCACGCAGCAGGCGCCGCCGCCGTACTCGTAGACCCGGCTGCGCACCGAGCCGTCCGGCGCGGTGGGCTCCTCCAGCACGCCGTCGCGCCACAGGTACAGGCGCGAGCGCGCGCTGGCCGGATCGAATTCCACCCAGGCCAGCCCGCCATGGGCCGCCTTCAGCTCGCTGAAATCGCGCCCGGCGGCTACCGCGCGCTCGGCGCTCCAGTCGCTCGGCCAGTCGCCTTAGTCGACCATTGCCTCAGGCCTTGCAGATCAGGCGTGACGCGCGCTGGTTGCGCCAGGTCAGCGCGTCCAGGCCAAGCGGCGCCTCCTCGGCCTGGCGACGGGCCGCGAGGATCAGGTCGTGCCGTGCCGACTTGGCGCAGACCGGGTCGGTGGCGTCGGCATCGCCGGTGAGGAGGAACGCCTGGCAGCGGCAGCCGCCGTGGTCCCTCTCCTTCTCCTCGCAGGAACGGCAGGGTTCGGGCATCCAGGCGTCGCCGCGGTAACGGTTGAAGCCGAACGATTCGTACCAGATGTGGCGCAGGCTGTGCTCGCGCACGTTGGGAAACTGCACCGGCAATTGCCGCGCGCTGTGACACGGCAGCGCGGTGCCGTCGGGGGTGATGTCGAGGAATACGCTGGCCCAGCCGCCCATGCAGGCCTTCGGCCGTTCCTCGTAGTAGTCGGGGGTGACGAAGATCAGCTTGCACGGGTTGCCTTCGGCGGCCAGCCGCTGGCGGTATTCGGCGGTGATCCGCTCGGCGCGCTCCAGTTGGGCGCGGGTCGGCAGCAGCCCGGCACGGTTCAGCGCGGCCCAGCCGTAGAACTGGCAAGTGGCGAGTTCGACGTAATCGGCTTCCAGCTCGATGCACAGCTGGATGATCCGCTCGATGTTGTCGATGTTGTGCCGGTGGGTGACGAAGTTGAGCACCATCGGATAGCCGTGCGCCTTCACCGCGCGGGCCATCGCCAGTTTCTGGGCGAAGGCCTTGCGTGAGCCGGCGAGCAGGTTGTTCACTTCTTCGTCGGCGGCCTGGAAGCTGATCTGCACGTGGTCCAGCCCGGCCTCGGCGAAGCGCGCCAGGCGTGCCTCGTCGAGGCCGATGCCGGAGGTGATCAGGTTGGTGTAGAAGCCCAGGCCGCGCCCTGCCTCGATCAGTTCGGCGAGGTCCTGGCGCAGCAGCGGCTCGCCGCCGGAGAAACCGAGCTGTGCGGCGCCCAGCTCGCGAGCCTGGCGGAACACCTCGATCCATTCCGCGGTACTCAGCTCGGCGCCCTCGCGGGCGAATTCCAGCGGGTTCGAGCAGTACGGGCACTGCAACGGACAGCGATAGGTCAGCTCGGCCAGCAGCCAGAGCGGCGGCCCCACGCTTTCACTGCAGCTCGATCCAGAATTGCGCATGGGCCACCTCGAGGAACGCCAGGATGTCTTCGTCTATGCCGGGGACTTCGGGGAAACGCTCGCGCAGCGCCGCGACGATGGCCGCCACGTCGCGGCGGCCATCGACCAGCTTGAGGATTTCCCCGGCGCTGTCGTTGAGCTTGACCATGCCTTCGGGGTAGAGCAGCAC
>NZ_SCND01000203.1:0-10826 GCF_005503585.1 Pseudomonas sp. 2VD | reverse complement strand
CTTCATGATCATGCTGAAGAACTACCTGCACCTGGACTTCGGGCAGAGTTTCTTCCGCGACGCCAAGGTCACCGACCTGATCATCGAGAAATTGCCGGTGTCGATCTCGCTCGGACTCTGGAGCACGCTGATCATGTACCTGGTGTCGATCCCGCTGGGGATCGCCAAGGCGGTCCGCCATGGCAGCGTCTTCGACATCTGGACCAGCTCGGCGATCATCGTCGGCTACGCCATTCCCGCCTTCCTCTTCGCCATCCTGCTGGTGGTGCTGTTCGCCGGCGGCAGCTACTGGGACTGGTTCCCCCTGCGCGGCCTGACCTCGAACAACTTCGACCAGCTCAGCCTCGGCGGCAAGGTACTCGACTATTTCTGGCACCTGGCCTTGCCGGTAACCGCCCTGGTGATCGGCAACTTCGCCACCATCACGCTGCTGACCAAGAACAGCTTCCTCGACGAGATCGGCAAGCAATACGTGGTCACCGCCCGCGCCAAGGGCCTGACCGAACGCCGCGTGCTCTACGGGCACGTATTCCGCAACGCCATGCTGCTGGTGATTGCCGGCCTGCCGGCTGCGCTGCTAGGGATCTTCTTCACCGGTTCGCTGTTGATCGAGGTGATCTTCTCCCTCGACGGCCTCGGCCTGCTCAGCTTCGAAGCGGCGATGAACCGCGACTACCCGGTGGTCTTCGGCACGCTGTTCATCTTCACCCTGTTCGGGCTGGTCATGAAGCTGATCAGCGATATCGTCTACACCCTGGTCGATCCGCGCATCGACTTCGAGAACCGGGAGTAATCCGATGCGCCTGTCTCCCATCAACCAGCGCCGCTGGGCCCGCTTCAAGAGCAACAAGCGTGGCTGGTGGTCGCTCTGGCTGTTCCTCATCCTGTTCGTCGGCAGCCTCGGCGCCGAACTGATCGCCAACGACAAACCGCTGGTCGTGCATTACGACGGCGGCTGGTATTTCCCGGTCTTCAAACGCTACCCGGAAACCACCTTCGGCGGCGAATTCCCCCTGGAAGCCAACTACAAGAGCCCCTACATCAGCCAACTGATCGCCGAGAAGGACGGCTGGGTGCTTTGGCCGCCGATCCCCTACAGCTACGACACCATCAACTACGAGCTGAAGGTTCCCGCCCCCGCCCCGCCGTCGGCGGAAAACTGGCTGGGCACCGACGATCAGGCCCGCGACGTGCTCGCCCGGGTGATCTACGGCTTCCGCGTGTCGATCCTCTTCGCCCTGACCCTGACCGTGCTCAGTTCTCTGATCGGCGTCACCGTCGGCGCCCTGCAAGGCTACTACGGCGGCTGGGTCGACCTGCTCGGCCAGCGTTTCCTGGAAGTCTGGTCGGGGCTGCCGGTGCTCTACCTGCTGATCATCCTGGCCAGCTTCGTCCAGCCGAACTTCTGGTGGCTGCTGGGCATCATGCTGCTGTTTTCCTGGATGAGCCTGGTGGACGTGGTCCGCGCCGAGTTCCTCCGCGGGCGCAACCTGGAATACGTCCGCGCCGCCCGGGCCCTCGGCATGCGCAACAGCGCCATCATGTTCCGTCACATCCTGCCGAACGCGATGATCTCGACCCTGACCTTCATGCCGTTCATCCTCACCGGCGCCATCGGCACCCTCACCTCCCTGGACTTCCTCGGCTTCGGCCTGCCGCCCGGCGCGCCGTCGCTGGGCGAGTTGGTCGCCCAGGGCAAGTCCAACCTCCAGGCACCCTGGCTGGGCATTTCCGCCTTCGTGGTGCTGGCGGTCATGCTGAGCCTGCTGGTGTTCATCGGCGAAGCCGCCCGCGACGCTTTCGACCCGAGGAAATGAGATGAGCGAGAACATTCTGGAAATCCGCGACCTCGCCGTCGAATTCCTCTCCGGCGAGCAACGCCAGCGGGTGGTCGAAGGCGTCAGCTTCGACATCCGCCAGGGCGAGACCCTGGCCCTGGTCGGCGAAAGCGGCTCGGGCAAGTCGGTGACCGCCCACTCGATCCTGCGCCTGCTGCCCTACTCCGTCGCCAGCCACCCAGCAGGCAGCATCCACTACCAGGGCGAGGATCTGCTCAAGCTCCCGGAACGGCGCCTGCGCGGGATCCGCGGCAACCGCATCGCCATGGTCTTCCAGGAACCCATGACCTCGCTCAATCCGCTGCATACCATCGAGAAGCAGCTCGCCGAGGTCCTCGCCCTGCACAAGGGCCTGGGTGGCGCCAAGGCCAGCGCGAGAATTCTCGAACTGCTCGAGCTGGTCGGCATCCCCGAGCCAGCCAAGCGCCTGAAAGCCTATCCACACGAACTCTCCGGCGGCCAGCGGCAGCGGGTGATGATCGCCATGGCCCTGGCCTGCGAGCCGCAACTGCTGATCGCCGACGAACCGACCACCGCGCTCGACGTCACCGTCCAGTTGAAGATCCTCGATCTGCTCAAGGACCTGCAGGCACGCCTGGGCATGTCCCTGCTGCTGATCACCCACGACCTCAACCTGGTCCGGCGCATCGCCCACCGCGTCTGCGTCATGCAACAAGGGCGGATCGTCGAGCAGGCTTCCTGCCAGGAACTCTTCGCAGCCCCGCGACACCCCTATACCCGCGAGCTGCTCAACGCCGAGCCCAGCGGTGCGCCGGCAAGCAACCCGCCCGGTGAAACCCTGTTGGCGGTGGACGACCTGCGGGTCTGGTTCCCGATCCGCAAAGGCGTGTTCCGCCGCACCGTGGACCACGTCAAGGCGGTCGACGGGGTCAATTTCGAACTACCCCGCGGGCAGACGCTGGGCATCGTTGGCGAAAGCGGCTCGGGCAAGTCGACCCTTGGCCTGGCAATCCTGCGGCTGCTGGAAAGCCAGGGCGGCATCCGCTTCGAAGGCACCCGGCTGGACGGTCTCGCGCAACATGACGTGCGCCCGCTGCGCCGCGAGATGCAGGTGGTGTTCCAGGACCCGTATGGCAGCCTCAGCCCACGCATGTGTGTCGGCGAGATCGTCGGCGAAGGCCTGCGCATCCATAGGATCGGCAGCGAGGCCGAACAGGAGCAGGCGATCATCGACGCGCTGGTGGAGGTCGGGCTCGATCCGCAGACCCGCTACCGTTACCCCCACGAATTCTCCGGCGGCCAGCGCCAGCGCATCGCCATCGCCCGGGCACTGGTGCTGAAACCGGCACTGATCCTGCTCGACGAACCGACCTCGGCGCTCGACCGCACCGTGCAGCGCCAGGTCGTGGAATTGCTGCGGCAACTGCAGGGCAAGTACAACCTCACCTACCTGTTCATCAGCCACGACCTGGCGGTGGTCAAGGCGCTCAGCCACCAGTTGATGGTGGTTCGACATGGCAAGGTGGTGGAACAGGGCAGCGCCGAAGCGGTTTTCGCCTCGCCGCAACATCCCTATACGCAGCAATTGCTGGAGGCTGCCTTCATGGCCCCGGCAAGCGCGGAAAACTGAGTAGCAGACAAGGAACGGACCATGGGATTTCTCACAGGAAAACGCGCCCTGATCGTCGGAGTCGCCAGCAAGCTCTCCATCGCTTCCGGCATCGCCGCCGCCATGCACCGGGAAGGCGCCGAACTGGCCTTCACCTACCAGAACGACAAGCTCAGGGGCCGGGTGGAGGAGTTCGCCAGTGGCTGGGGCTCGCGGCCGGAGCTGTGCTTCCCCTGTGACGTGGCCGACGACAGCCAGATCGAAGCGGTGTTCGCCGCCCTGGGCAAGCACTGGGACGGCCTGGACATCATCGTCCACTCCGTCGGATTCGCTCCAGGCGATCAGCTCGACGGCGACTTCACCGCGGTGACCACCCGCGAGGGCTTCCGCATCGCCCACGACATCAGCGCCTACAGCTTCATCGCCCTGGCCAAGGCCGGACGGGAAATGATGAAGGGCCGCAACGGCAGCCTGCTGACCCTCTCCTACCTGGGCGCCGAACGGACCATGCCGAACTACAACGTAATGGGCATGGCCAAGGCCAGCCTGGAGGCCGGGGTCCGCTACCTGGCCGGCAGCCTGGGCGCGGAAGGCACCCGGGTCAATGCGGTTTCCGCCGGGCCGATCCGAACGCTCGCCGCCTCCGGAATCAAGAGCTTCCGCAAGATGCTGGCCGCCAACGAGCGGCAGACGCCGCTGCGGCGCAACGTCACCATCGAGGAAGTCGGCAATGCCGGCGCCTTCCTCTGTTCGGACCTGGCCAGCGGTATCAGCGGCGAGATCCTCTACGTCGATGGCGGCTTCAACACTACCGCCATGGGCCCGCTGGACGACGACTGATCACCCCGCCCATGAAAAATGGCCGCTTCGAGCGGCCTTTTTCATGGGCGGAATAAAGAAAAGGCCGCGTAAGCGGCCTTTTCTCTGCATCTCGGTCTCAGTATTTCTCGACTTCCGCCTTGTCCTGCAACTGACGGCGGAAGGCGGCGAAGTCTGCCTGTCCGCTGCGCGAAGCCAGGAAGCGGCGGTACATGGCCTTCTCGTCGTCGGAGATAGCCTCCTCCGGCTCGCTGACGCCATTCAGGCGGATCACCACGTAATCGCCATTGGCCAGGGTCACGCCAGAGAGCGAAGGCTTGTCCTTGGCCTCCGGACGCTGCATGCGGAACACCGCCTGGAGCAGTTTCGGATCGACGCCTTCCTGGCCGCGGGAGGCCGCCTCGACCACTTTCCACGACTCACCCGCTGCGGAAGAGGTACGGCCTTCACGCAGCTCTGCAATCAGGGCCTCGCCACGCTTCTGCGCCTCCTCGGCGGCCTTTTCGGCGGCCAGGCGCTCGCGGATGTTCGCCGCGACCTGCTCCAGCGGTTGCTCCTTCGGCTTGTTGTGTTCCTTGACCCGCAGCACCACCACGGTGTCCGGATCCAGCTCGATGGCGCCACTGTTGGCCGCTTCTTCCAGCACCTCGGGGCTGAACGCGGTCTGCACGATCTGGCGGTTGGCAGCGATGCCGTCGCCCCCCGAACGTCCGAACGGCTGGCTGGTCTGGACCTTCAGGCCCATTTCCTGCGCCGGCTGGCTCAGGTCGGCGGCTTCGTAGGCGGAGCTTTCCAGATCCTTAGTAGCCTCGACGAAACGCTGCTCGACCATCTGCTTCTTCAGTTCGTCCTCGAGCTTCGGCTTGAGGCTTTCCAGGCTCGGCACTTCCGGTGCCTGCACGCCCAGCAGCTTGATCAGGTGGTAGCCGTACGGAGTCTTCACCGGGGCGGATACCTCACCTTGCTTCAGCGCATACAGCGCCTCCTCGAACGCGGGGTCGTACACGCCGCGGCCGGCGTAGCCCAGGTCGCCGCCGGTGGCGGCCGAGCCGATATCCTGGGAGAACTCCTTGGCCAGCGCGGCGAAATCCTCGCCCTTGGCCAGGCGAGCCTTGATCTCGTCGATCTTCGCCTTGGCCTGCTCGTCGCCGACCTTGTCGTTCACCTCGATCAGGATGTGGGCGGCATCGCGCTGCTCGGAGAGGTTGGCGATTTCCTTCTGGTACAACGCCTCGAGGTCTTCCTGCTTCACCTTGACCTGGTCGAAGAAGGAGGACTTCTTCAGTTCCACGTATTCGACGACCACCTGCTCGGGAGTCATGAACTCGCTCTTGTGGCCTTCGTAGAAGGCCTTCACCTCGTCCTCGCTCACGCTGCTCTTGGACGCGTCGGCCTTGATCGCCAGGGTGGCGAAGTCGCGGGTCTGCTTCTCGAGGCGAGCGAAGGACTGCAATTCGTTGTCGGTGACGAAACCGGTGCCCGCCAGGCCGGCGCGAAGCTGGCCGATGAGCATTTCCTGGCCGAGCATCTGGCGGAACTGCATGCGGTTGTAGTTCATCTGGCGGATGACCTGGTCGAAGCGATCCGCGTTGAACTTGCCGTCGACCTGGAACTCGGGAGTTTGCAGGATCAACTGGTCCAGCGCCTGGTCGGAGAAGGCGAACTTGTCGTCCTTGGCGGCCTGGAGCAGCAGGGTACGCTCGATCAGCCCCTTCAGGGCCGCTTCCTTGAGCAGCTTGTCATCCAGCATGGATGGATCGAAATCCTTGCCCAGGCGTTGCAGCAGCTGGCGACGCTGCATGTCCACGGCCTGTTGGACTTCATTGAGACTGATATCGTCGCCGTTGACCTTGGCGGCCACGTTGGAGTGGTCGGTGGCCCGGATGATCGCGTCGAAGCCGGTCAGCGACAGGAGAACGATGATCACGCCAATGATGGTCTTGGCGATCCAGCCCTGGGAATTATCCCTGATGTTCTGCAGCATGCAGCCCCCAAAAACTGCCACGACCAGCCGTCTTGGGCGGCGCGGCGTGGGTAAGAGATGCGGATATAAGAAAGGCGCATCCGAGGATGCGCCTTCTCGTAACTGGCGGAGCGGACGGGACTCGAACCCGCGACCCCCGGCGTGACAGGCCGGTATTCTAACCGACTGAACTACCGCTCCGCAGCCAGGCCAGCCTTGGCCGACCTGGGTAGAACGAGTCCCAAAAGACGCTTAGTTGACAGCATCCTTCAGGGCTTTACCGGCTTTGAAACCCGGGATCTTGGCAGCGGCGATCTTGATCGGCTTGCCAGTTTGCGGGTTGCGACCGGTGCGAGCAGCGCGCTCTTTGACAGCGAAGGTGCCGAAACCAACCAGCACGACGGAGTCACCAGCCTTCAGGGCGCCAGTGACGGACTCGATCACTGCGTCCAGTGCGCGACCGGCAACAGCTTTCGGGATATCAGCAGATGCGGCAATTGCATCGATCAGTTCCGACTTGTTCACTCTAAGTCCCCTTATTTCTGTTGAGTATGTTTCTATGTGTTAGGTGTAAGGAAATTCTGCGCTGGTAGGCCAACTGACTCAGCAAGTGCCGCTTTATAACAAGGGCCCAAAAACAGTGTCAAGAATACCTACCGACTAATGCGTGCTAATTCGCTCCTTGGAATCAGGCTCGCGTTTTTCATCCTTTGCAACCATCTCCGGAGCCGCATCGGGCAAGGGCTCCGGGGCGTATTGCAGCGCAATTTGCAGGACTTCGTCAATCCATTTAACCGGTTTAATAACCAGATCACTCTTAATATTGTCCGGAATTTCCTTCAGGTCGCGAACATTTTCCTCGGGAATGATCACCGTCTTGATCCCGCCGCGGTGCGCCGCCAAAAGTTTTTCTTTCAGCCCGCCGATCGCCAGCACCTGCCCACGCAGGGTGATCTCCCCGGTCATTGCCACGTCGGCGCGCACCGGGATCTGCGTGATCGCCGAAACCAGCGCCGTGCACATGCCGATGCCTGCGCTCGGGCCATCCTTCGGCGTAGCGCCTTCCGGAACGTGGATATGGATGTCACGCTTCTCGTGGAAGTCCGCCGCGATTCCTAGGCTCTGGGCGCGGCTGCGCACCACGGTCAACGCCGCGGTGATCGATTCCGCCATCACGTCGCCCAGCGATCCGGTCTTGGTCAACTGGCCCTTGCCCGGTACCACGGCCGCCTCGATGGTAAGCAGCTCACCGCCGACCTGGGTCCAGGCCAGCCCGGTCACCTGGCCGATCTGGTCCTGCTGTTCGGCGAGGCCATAACGGAACTTGCGCACGCCGAGGTAGTTCTCCAGCGTCTCGCTGGACACCACCGCCTGGATACGCTTGAGCTTGGCATGCTCCTTCACCGCCTTGCGGCAGACCTTGGCGATCTGCCGCTCAAAGCTGCGCACCCCGGCTTCGCGGGTGTAGTAGCGAATGATGTCGCGCAGGGCGCCTTCCTCGAAGGTCAGCTCGCCCTTCTTCAGGCCGTTGGCCTGGACCTGCTTCGGAATCAGGTACTTGGCGGCGATATTGACCTTCTCGTCCTCGGTGTAGCCCGGCAGGCGGATGACTTCCATCCGATCCAGCAGGGGCGCCGGGATGTTCATCGAGTTCGCGGTGCAGAGGAACATCACGTCGGACAGGTCGTAGTCGACTTCCAGGTAGTGATCGTTGAAGTTGTGGTTCTGCTCCGGGTCGAGCACCTCGAGCAGCGCCGAGGCGGGATCCCCGCGCATGTCGCTGCCCATCTTGTCGATTTCGTCGAGGAGGAACAGCGGGTTGCGCACGCCGACCTTGGTCATCTTCTGGATCAGGCGGCCCGGCATAGAGCCGATATAGGTACGACGGTGACCGCGGATCTCGGCCTCGTCACGCACGCCGCCGAGCGCCATGCGCACGAACTTGCGATTGGTGGCGCGGGCGATGGATTCGGCCAGGGAGGTCTTGCCCACGCCGGGCGGCCCCACCAGGCAAAGGACCGGGCCCTTGAGCTTCTTCACCCGCTTTTGCACGGCGAGATACTCGAGAATGCGCTCCTTGACCTCTTCCAGGCCGTAATGGTCGGCATCGAGGATGTCTTCCGCCTTGGCGAGATCATGGCGCACCTTGCTCTCGGCCTTCCACGGCACGTTCAGCAGCCAGTCTATGTAGGAACGCACCACGGTGGCTTCCGCCGACATCGGCGACATCTGCTTGAGCTTGTTCAGCTCGGCAGTGGCCTTGGTGTGCGCCTCCTTGGTCAGGCCGGCGGCGTCGATGCGCTTCTTCAGCTCCTCGACTTCGTTGTGCCCTTCGTCGATATCGCCGAGTTCCTTCTGAATGGCCTTCATCTGCTCATTCAGGTAGTACTCGCGCTGGCTGCGCTCCATCTGCTTCTTGACCCGGCCGCGGATGCGCTTTTCCACCTGCAGCAGGTCGATCTCGGCATCCAGCAGCGCCAGGACATGCTCAACCCGCGACGACAGGTCGGTGATCTCCAGGATGTCCTGCTTCTGCTCGATCTTCAGCGCCATGTGCGCGGCCATGGTATCGACCAGCCTGCTCGGCTCGTCGATGCTGTTCAGCGAGGAAAGCACCTCGGCGGGGACTTTCTTGCCCAACTGGACGTATTGCTCGAACTGGCTCAGCAGGCTGCGAGTGAAGACCTCGGCCTCGCGCTCGCCGACATTGGCGTCATCGATGGCCTGGACCGCGGCACGAATGTGCCCTTCCTCCTCGATGAAGCGCTCGACCTGGCCGCGCTGCTCGCCTTCGACCAGCACCTTGACGGTGCCATCCGGCAGCTTGAGCAACTGCAGCACGGTAGCGACCGTACCCATGCGGTACAGGCCATCTTCGCCCGGATCGTCGTCCGCGGGGTTTTTCTGCGCCAGCAGGAGGATTTGCTTGTCGCCGGTCATCGCTGCCTCCAGGGCCTCGATGGACTTTTCCCGACCGACGAACAACGGGATGACCATGTGCGGGTACACCACCACGTCACGTAGCGGCAGCAAGGGCAATTCGACGAGTGTTTTCATAATGTCGGCTCTACAGCGGCACTTGGCCACGAAACAGATAGGAAGACCTTTCAGCCTAAGATGGGGTTAGGCCCGGGAAAAAACAAGCGTGCCAGTCGGAAAAGAAAAGGGGCCCGAAGGCCCCTGCTCTTTCATGCCTCAGGCGCAGCCTTGGCTGGCTTTTCGCTGTTCTCGTAGATCATCAGGGGTTGCGACGAGCCATCGATGACACTCTCATCGATGACCACCTTGCTGACATCCTGCTGGGAGGGAATCTCGTACATGGTATCGAGAAGGATACCTTCGAGAATTGAACGCAAGCCACGTGCACCGGTCTTGCGTTCGAGCGCCTTGCGGGCAACCGCCTTGAGTGCGTCCGGACGGAATTCGAGGTCGACGCCTTCCATCTCGAACAGCTTGGCGTACTGCTTGGTGAGAGCGTTCTTCGGCTCGGTCAGGATCTGCATGAGCGCAGCCTCATCGAGTTCATCAAGAGTCGCGATCACCGGCAAACGCCCTACAAACTCGGGGATAAGACCGAACTTGACGAGATCTTCCGGCTCGACTTCCTTGAACGCCTCGCCGACCTTCTTGCCCATCTCCTGACTGCGCACTTCGGCATTGAAACCGATGCCGCCGCGCGCGGAACGGTTCTGGATGACCCGCTCCAGACCGGCGAAAGCGCCGCCGCAGATGAACAGGATGTTGCGCGTATCGACCTGCAGGAACTCCTGCTGCGGGTGCTTACGACCGCCCTGCGGCGGTACCGAGGCAACGGTGCCCTCGATGAGCTTCAGCAGGGCCTGCTGCACACCCTCGCCGGAAACGTCGCGAGTGATGGAGGGGTTGTCCGATTTCCGGGAAATCTTGTCGATCTCGTCGATGTAGACGATGCCCATCTGGGCCTTCTCCACATCGTAATCGCACTTCTGCAAGAGTTTCTGGATGATGTTCTCGACATCCTCGCCCACGTAGCCCGCTTCCGTCAGCGTGGTCGCATCGGCGATGGTGAACGGCACGTTCAGCAGACGTGCGAGGGTCTCGGCCAGCAGGGTCTTGCCCGAGCCGGTTGGGCCGATCATCAGAATGTTGCTCTTGCCGAGCTCGATATCGTCCTTCTTGTCACGCTGGTTGAGGCGCTTGTAGTGGTTGTATACCGCTACCGCCAGAACCTTCTTGGCCCGCTCCTGCCCGATCACGTACTGATCGAGGATGGTGCGGATCTCTTTCGGCGCCGGAAGTTTGTGCCCACTACTTTCCGCCTGCGCTTCCTGCACCTCCTCGCGGATGATGTCATTGCACAGGTCGACACACTCGTCGCAGATAAAGACCGAGGGGCCGGCAATCAACTTGCGCACTTCGTGCTGGCTCTTGCCGCAGAAGGAGCAATACAGCAGCTTGCCGTTGTCCTCGCCGTTGCGGGTATCAGTCATTCGATCGATCCAATGGGTAGCTTCAAACACAAGATGAAGGCAATTGTGGGCATTTTCAAGCCCACGAGGCGGCCGAATGTCTCGACCAGCGTGACAAGAAGGACGATATCGAGCTCGGCAAGAGCAACATTCTGATGATCGGCCCAACCGGCTCGGGCAAGACCCTG
>NZ_SCND01000202.1:0-10850 GCF_005503585.1 Pseudomonas sp. 2VD | reverse complement strand
GTCCTGCCGTGGCCAGTGATCGGCGATCCGATCCTCAGCCAGGCCCCGGCCGAACGCTGGCGACCTCCCTGCGCCTGATTCCTCTACCGATCTGAAACCCTCCCGCGGCCATGCTGGCTGCCGGGTGATTCGCGCCTATGCGCAGGTTTTCCCGAGGAATCATCACCGTGACTCCCATCCGTATCAGTTCGGGCTGGATACTGCTCTTCATGCTGTCCAGCCTGTCCGCACAGGGTGCCTCCCTTTCCCTGGACGACGCCCTCCGATTGGCCGAACGCAACGCTCCGTCGTTGCTGGCACAGAACGAAAAACGCGCGGCGGCCAGAAGCGCCGCGATTCCCGCGGGCGCACTGCCCGATCCCAAGCTGAACCTTGGACTGCAGAACGTCCCCATCGAAGGCGACGATCGCTTCACCACAAACCGGGACTTCATGACCATGCAGATGGTCGGGGTCATGCAGGAGGTGCCCAACCGCGACAAGCGCAAGGCGCGTATGGAAACCGCACAGGCCGCCGTCGAACGCGCCGATGCCGAAGCCGGCGTCGAGCGCCTGCAGGTCCGCAGCGCATCGGCGCAAGCCTGGATCGCGGCCTATACGCTCCAGCGCAAGCTGGCCCTGTTCGACGACTTCTTCCGCGAGAACCGCCTGCTGGCCGCCTCGGTCCGCGCACGGTTGGCCGGCGGCGGCGCCAGCGCCGTGGACGTAGTGGCGCCACGCCAGGAGGCGGCGCTGCTGGATGAGCGCAAGGACGATCTCTTGCGCCAGCAGGCCCAGGCCCGCGCGACGCTCAAGCGCTGGACGGGCGAGGATGCGCCCGATGCGCTGGACGGCGACTTCCCGCACTGGACGATCGACGCCGCGCATTCGCGGCAGGCGCTCCGTCGGCATCCGGCACTCGCCGCCTACGACCCGATGACCCGCGAGGCCGAGGCCCTGGTGCGCGAGGCCGTGGCGGAGAAAAAACCGGACTGGAGCTGGGAGCTGGACTACCAGCGTCGTAGCCGCGAGTTCGGCGACATGATGACCTTGCAAGTTAGCTTCGACCTGCCGCTCTTCAGCGCCACCCGCCAGGACCCAAAGATTGCCGCACGACGCGCCCAGGTCCGGCAGTTGGAAGCCGAGCGCGCCGCCATGACCCGCGAGTACGAGCAGCGACTGGAGTCCGACCTGGCGGAGTACCGCCGCCTGCAGCGCGCGCTCGAGCGCAGCACCGCCACCCTGCTACCGCTGGCCGAGGAGAAGGTCCGCCTGGCCCTGGCCGGTTACCGCGCCGGCACGCTCGATCTCGAACAACTGCTCGGCGCCCGCCAGCAACGGGTCGAGGCCCAGCTCAGGCAGATCGACCTGCAGGGCTCCCTGGCGCAGCTTGCCGCACGTCTCTACTTCACCTACGAGGAGGGACGCGCATGAGCCGTTTCCCTGTGAAAGCATCCGCCGCGCTGGTCCTCGCCTTGGCTATCGGCAGCGCCGGCGGCTACTGGTACGCCCAGCAACGCCACGCGCCGATGCCGGAAGCCCCGGCGCCGGGCATGGCGGAACGCAAGCCGCTCTACTGGTACGACCCGATGGTCCCGCAGCAGCACTTCGATGCGCCGGGCAAGTCGCCGTTCATGGATATGCCGCTGGTGCCCAGGTACGCCGATGAGCCCGACGGCGCACCAGGGGTCGAGGTCGAGCCAGGCATCCGGCAGAACCTCGGTATGCGCCTGGCCACCGTCAGCCGCGGCAGGCTCGACCGCACACTGCGGGTCGTCGGCGTGCTGGCCTACGATGAGCGCGCCGTGGCAGTGCTACAGGCCCGCGCCGGCGGCTTCGTCGAGCGCACCTACGCCCTGGCGCCGGGAGACGTGGTGCAGGCCGGCGCACCGATCGCCGATCTGCTGGTCCCGGAATGGGCCGCCCTGCAGGAGGAGTTCCTCGCCCTGCGCGGCGCCGCGGAGCCGGCCCTGCAGGAAGCGGCGCGGCAACGCCTGCGGCTGGCGGGCATGCCGGCCCCACTCGTCGCGCAGATCGTCCGCAGCGGCAGGGTGCACCCGGTGATCACCCTGGCCGCGCCCATCGCCGGAGCAATCCGCGAACTGGACGTACGCACCGGCATGACCCTGTCGGCCGGCGCGCCCCTGGCCCGGATCAATGGCCTGGAGCAGGTCTGGCTGGAAGCGGCGGTCCCGGAGAGCCAGGCCAGAGGACTCCGCCCCGGCCAGACGGTCGACGCCCGCCTGCCGGCCTTCCCGGAGCGTCCGCTGAGCGGCACCCTGGCCAGCATCCTGCCGGAGAACGACGCGCAAAGCCGCACGTCGCGCCTGCGCATCGAACTGGCCAATGCCGACGGCCGGTTGCGCCCAGGGATGACGGTCGCGGTCGATCTCGACCTACCCGGTCAGGCCGATGTGCTGCAGATCCCCAGCGAAGCGGTGATCCGCACCGGCAAGCGCGACCTGGTGATGCTCGCCGGGGAACACGGACGCTTCCAGCCGGTGGAAGTGCGCCTGGGCCAGGAGAACGACGGTCGGGTTACGGTCCTGCATGGACTCGTCGAAGGCCAGCAGGTGGTCGCTTCCGGACAGTTCCTGATCGACTCGGAAGCCAGCCTGAGAGGCATCGCGCCGCACACCGCGACGGAGCCCGCCGCGATGCGGACGACGCCGCCCGTGCATGAGGCCGATGGGCGCATCGTGGCCATCACGGCGGAGGGATTGACCATCAGCCACGGACCGTTCGAGACCCTGGGCATGCCCGGCATGACCATGACCTTCGCCCTCGCCCGCCCCGGACTGGCCGATGGCTTGAAGGTCGGCGAGCGTATCCGCTTCGGCGTCAGCCAGAGCGACGCCGGCCTGCTCATCGAGCGGGTACGCCAGCAGGAGGAACGGCCATGATCGAGGCACTCATCCGCTGGTCGGTGGCCAACCGCCTCCTGGTCCTGCTGGCAACGTTGTTCATCGTCGCCTGGGGCCTCTGGTCGCTGCGTAGCACCTCTATCGACGCGCTTCCCGACCTCTCCGACGTCCAGGTGATCGTCCGTACCAGCTATCCGGGCCAGGCACCGCAGATCGTCGAGAACCAGATCACCTACCCGCTGGCCACCACCATGCTGTCGGTTCCCGGGGCGAAGACCGTGCGCGGTTTTTCTTCCTTCGGCGACAGCTTCGTCTACGTGCTGTTCGAGGACGGAACCGATCTCTACTGGGCGCGCTCGCGGGTGCTGGAGTACCTGAACCAGGCGCAGGCGCGTCTGCCGGCGAGCGCGAAGACGGCGCTCGGGCCGGACGCCACCGGGGTCGGCTGGATCTACCAGTACGCCCTGGTCGACCGCTCGGGCCGGCATGACCTGGCCCAGCTGCGCTCCCTGCAGGACTGGTTCCTCCGCTTCGAATTGAAGACGGTGCCCGACGTCGCGGAAGTCGCCAGCGTGGGCGGCATGGTCCGCCAGTACCAGGTGCTGCTCGACCCGCTGCGACTGGCCAGCCTGGGCATCACCCAGAGCCAGGTGGTCGAGGCAATCGGCAAGGCCAACCGGGAGACCGGCGGCGGCGTACTGGAGCTGGGCGAAGCCGAGTTCATGGTGCGCGCATCGGGTTACCTGAAGAGCATCGACGACTTCCGCGCGGTTCCATTGCGCCTGGCCGGCAACGGCAGCCCGGTCACTCTCGGCGACGTCGCCAGCATCCAGCTGGGGCCGGAGATGCGCCGCGGCATCGGCGAGCTGGACGGCGAGGGCGAGGCGGTCGGCGGGGTGATCGTCCTGCGCAGCGGCAAGAATGCCCGCGAAGCCATAGCACGGGTGAAGGACAAGCTGGAGACGCTGAAGAAGAGCCTGCCCGCGGGTGTCGAGATCGTCACCACCTACGACCGCAGCCAGTTGATCGACCGCGCGGTGTCCAACCTCGGGCACAAGCTGCTCGAGGAGTTCATCGTGGTCGCGCTGGTCTGCGCCGCGTTCCTCTGGCACCTGCGCTCGTCGCTGGTGGCCATCGTCTCGCTGCCGGTCGGGGTGCTGATCGCGCTGATCGTGATGCACCAGCAGGGCATCAACGCCAACATCATGTCGCTGGGCGGCATCGCCATCGCCATTGGCGCGATGGTCGATGCGGCGGTGGTGATGATCGAGAACGCGCACAAGCGCGTCGAGGCCTGGCATACGCGGCATCCGGACACGCCCCTGGTGGGCGAGCAGCACTGGCGGGTGATGACCGAGGCCGCGATGGAGGTCGGGCCGGCGCTGTTCTTCAGCCTGCTGATCATCACCCTGTCGTTCATTCCGGTGTTCACCCTGGAAGCGCAGGAAGGTCGCCTGTTCGGACCGCTGGCGTTCACCAAGACCTATGCGATGGCCGGCGCCGCCGGATTGTCCGTGACCCTGGTGCCGGTCCTGATGGGCTACTGGATTCGCGGGCGGCTGCCGGAGGAGCGCAGCAATCCGCTCAACCGCTGGCTGATCGGGCTCTACCAGCCGGCGCTGGAGCGGGTGCTGCGCTACCCGCGGACGACGCTGGCGGTCGCCGCGCTGATCTTCCTCAGCAGCCTGTGGCCGCTCTCCCGGCTGGGCGGCGAGTTCCTCCCGCCGCTGGACGAGGGCGACCTGCTGTACATGCCTTCGGCCCTGCCCGGCCTGTCCGCGCAGAAGGCTGCGGAGCTGCTGCAGATCACCGACCGCCTGATCAAGAGCGTGCCCGAGGTGGATACGGTGTTCGGCAAGGCCGGACGGGCCGAGTCGGCCACCGATCCGGCGCCGCTGGAGATGTTCGAGAGCACCATCCGCTTCAAGCCGAAGAGTCACTGGCGCCCGGGCATGACCAGCGAAAAGCTGG
The DNA here is from genome assembly GCF_005503585.1 of Pseudomonas sp. 2VD. Taxonomy (NCBI): domain Bacteria; kingdom Pseudomonadati; phylum Pseudomonadota; class Gammaproteobacteria; order Pseudomonadales; family Pseudomonadaceae; genus Pseudomonas; species Pseudomonas sp. 2VD. The sequence continues at coordinate 6,037 of NZ_SCND01000202.1, read as the reverse complement.
TGGAGGAACTCGACCGCGTGGTGAAGGTGCCGGGCCTGACCAACATCTGGATTCCGCCTATCCGCAATCGCATCGACATGCTCGCCACCGGCATCAAGAGTCCCATCGGGGTGAAGATCGCCGGTGCCGACCTGGCCGAGATCGAGCGCGTCGCGCAAGCGGTGGAGCGGGCGGCCAGGACGGTTCCCGGCGTCTCCTCGGCGCTGGCGGAACGCCTCTCCGGCGGACGCTACATCGACATCGATATCGACCGCCAGGCGGCGGCCCGCTACGGCCTCAACATCGCCGACGTGCAGGCCATCGTCAGCGGCGCCATCGGCGGGGAGAACGTCGGCGAGACGCTGGAAGGACTGGCCCGCTATCCGATCAACGTGCGCTACCCGCGCGAATGGCGCGACTCGCCCGAGGCCCTGCGGGAACTGCCGATCTACACCGCCGAGGGTGGCCAGGTCACCCTCGGCAGCGTGGCGAGGGTGAGCATCAGCGAAGGACCGCCGATGCTCAAGAGCGAGAACGCCCGCCTTTCCGGATTGGTCTACGTCGACGTTCGCGGCCGCGACCTGGCCTCGGTGGTGGCGGACTTGCGCCAGGCGGTGGAACGCGACGTGCACCTGGCGCCGGGCACCAGCCTCAGCTACTCCGGTCAGTTCGAGTACCTGGAGCGTGCCAATGCCCGGCTCAAGCTGGTGGTGCCGGCGACACTGGCGATCATCTTCGTCCTGCTCTACCTGACCTTCGGCCGCGTCGACGAGGCCCTGCTGATCATGGCCACCCTGCCCTTCGCTCTCGCCGGCGGCGTGTGGCTGCTGTACCTGATGGGGTACAACCTGTCGATCGCCACCGGCGTCGGCTTCATCGCGCTGGCCGGCGTCGCGGCGGAATTCGGGGTGATCATGCTGATCTACCTGAAGAACGCCCGGGCCGAACAGCCACGGTCCGACGACCGCGCCACGCTGCTCCGCGCCATCCGCGAGGGCGCCGTGCAGCGCGTGCGGCCCAAGGCCATGACCGTCGCGGTGATCGTCGCCGGCCTCCTGCCGATCCTCTGGGGCAGCGGCACCGGCAGCGAAGTCATGAGCCGTATCGCCGTACCGATGGTCGGCGGCATGCTCACCGCTCCCCTGCTTTCCCTCTTCGTCATTCCAGCGGCGTACTGGCTGCTTCGCCGTCGTTCGCTCGCCAACCTACCCACGGACTACCCAGGAGAATCCCGATGAAAACGCGCTACCTCTACGCCACACTGCTCCTCGCCCTGACCTTCGGGGCGCAGGCGGAAACCATGCCGGGCATGGCGATGGAAGACATGCAGACCCAGCAGGCGGCCGCAACGGCCACAGCGGAGGGCACCGTCAAGGCGATCGCCCCGGATCGCGCCAGCATCACCGTCGCCCACGGCGCGGTGCCCACGCTTCGCTGGCCGCCGATGACGATGAGGTTCAAGATCACCCCGGAGCAGTCGCACGGATTGACCGTGGGAGACCGGGTGACCTTCGACTTCCGTGTCGACGCGGGAGCGGCCAGCATCGTCGCCATCCGCAGGCAGTGAGCGCGTGCCGGCAGCCCACCGCCAGCCGGAAAGCGGCGGGTTGCCGGGATCGAGTGAGGTCCTCATCCAAGGGCGCCGCTGAGCGGCCGCGGCGGCAGCGAACGTCCGCCCGCGATCCGCCAGCCGGTGCCTGTTTTTTCGCCGGCAAAGCCCGGGCCTGGGGTACCATGCCGCGCCCTTCGCCGCCGGTCCTTGCCGCCCATGTCCGCCACTGCGCTGTACACCGACCTGTCCCACTATTACGACCTGATGTGCGCCGACATCGACTACCAGGCGCAGAGCCACTGCGTGCGTCGCCTGCACCAGTTGTTCGGCAACCAGGGCCGGCGGCACCTGGACCTGGCCTGCGGTACCGGCCCTCACGTGAGGCACTTCCTCGATTTCGGCTATCGCAGCGCCGGCCTGGACATCAACCAGCCGATGCTCGACCTCGCCCGACAGCGCTGCCCCGAAGCGCACTTCAGCCGGCAGGACATGGCCGGCTTCCAGGTGGACGAGCCGCTGGACCTGATCACCTGTTTCCTCTATTCGATCCACTACAACGCAGGGCTGGAGCGCTTGCGCGCATGCCTGGCCAGCGTGCATGGCGCACTGGCGGATGGCGGCGTGTTCTGTTTCAACACGGTGGACAAGGGGCAGATCGACAATCGCTCGTTCGTCCGCCATTCCGTGGAGCATCGAGGCAGCCGCTTCACCTTCGGTTCCGGCTGGTACTACAGCGGCGAGGGCGAGCGCCAGGCGCTGCGCCTCGGTATCGAGAAAACCACGGACGGAACGACCCAGACCTGGGAGGACGAACACCCCATGGTCGCCCTCAGCTTCGCCGAGCTGCAGCACCTGTTGCAGACGCATTTCGAGGTGCAGGTCTTCGAACACGACTACGAACGGATCACGCCCTGGGCCGGCAGCTCCGGGAATGCCCTGTTCGTCTGCGTGAAGCGCTAGCCTCCGGATATCCTGGCGCAAACGTGACGATCAGGCTGGCACGGGCGGGGCAGCATTTCACAGGGGGCTGCGGAGGATTCTTCGTCGCTTTCGGCACGCTGCGTCCGACCCGCTAGAGGCCTGCCTGGCCGACGATCCGTGCGCGCCTTCTCGGCTAGACCAAGGTCGCAAAGACCCCGCCGACCATCTGTGACACCTTCGCGCGCTTTTTTACCCCCCGCTGTCGAGAGTCACCGCATGTCCGCCCCGTTTTCCCCCCGTTCGCCCCGCACCCTTCGCGGCCTGGGCGCCCTCGCCCTGTGCGGCGGATTCGTCGCCCCGGCCCCTGCCGCCTTCCTCGAGGACGGCAGCGCGCGCCTGGAAGCCCGCACCGTCTACTTCAACCGCGACTTCCGCGACGGCAGCTCGGCCAACCCCCAGGGCGCCTCCAAGCGCGAGGAAGCCGCGCAGGGCTTCATCCTCGACCTGCGCTCGGGCTATACCGAGGGCGCGCTGGGCTTCGGCGTGGATACCCTGGCGATGCTCGGGATCAAGCTCGACTCCAGCCCCGCGGACAGCAACAGCGGCCTGCTGCCTTCCAGCGGCCACGATCCGCGTCGCTCGGTCGACCAGTACGCCAAGGCCGGCGTAGCCGGCAAGATGCGCTTCTCGCAGACACAGTTCAGGTACGGGGCGATGCTGCCGGACATGCCGTTGCTGAAATACAACGACGGACGCCTGCTGCCGACCCTGTTCCACGGCGCCCAGCTGACCAGCGAGGAGATCGCCGGGCTCAGGCTCTCCGCCACCCGCCTGGAGCGCTACACCGCGCGGGACTCCAGCGATGCCCAGGACATCCGCCTGCACTGCAAGAACAAACGCTACGCCTGCGACACCACCGGCAACCGCTTCGACGCCTACCAACTCGACTACCAGGTCAACGACGGCCTGCTGTTGCAATACGCCCAGGGCGGCCTGCGCAACGTCTATCGCCAGCGCTACCTCGGTGCCGTGGGCAAGCGGCAGCTCGGCGCCGGCAAGCTGAGCGCCGACCTGCGCTGGTTCGACAGCGAGGACGCCGGCGCGGCCCGCGCCGGCAAGATCGACAACCGCGCCCTCAGCCTGCTGCTCGCCTACGCCGAGGGCGGCCACACGCTCAGCGCCGGCTGGCAGCGGATGAACGGCGCCAGCTCGATGCCCTACCTCGACGGCAGCAATCCGTACCTGGCCAACTACCTGCAGGTGAACGACTTCGCCAACCCCGAGGAACGCTCCTGGCAACTGCGCTACGACTTCGACCTGCGCAGCGTCGGCGTGCCCGGCCTGAGCTTCATGACCCGCTACGTCAACGGCGACCATATCCGCCTGGCCAACGGCGACGAGGGCAAGGAATGGGAGCGCGACATCGAGCTGAAGTACGTGGTGCAGAGCGGCCGCTTCAAGGACCTCAGCCTGCGCCTGCGCAACGCCACCTACCGCACCGACTTCGAGCGCTCGGCGCGCGACGTAGACGAGGTGCGCCTGATCGCCAGCTACAACCTGTCGCTGTTCTGAGCCGTCGCGCCGGAACGCACGCCGGCACGACGCTCCGGCGGTTCAGACCGCCAGGGCGCGTTCGCGCAGCTCGACGTTGAGGATGCGGTCGTTCTCCGAGTAATCCACCGGGCAATCGATCACATGCACCCCGGGCGTGCCCAGGCAGCGCTCCAGCAGCGGCAGGAAGCCCTCGGCGCTGTCGACCCGGTGGCCATAGGCGCCGTAGGCCTCGGCGTAGCGCACGAAGTCCGGGTTGCCGTAGTCCAGCCCGAAGTCGGCGAAGCCCATGTTCGATTGCTTCCAGCGGATCATCCCGTAGCCGTTGTCGCGCAGGATGATCACCGTCAGGTTCATCTTCAGCCGCACCGCGGTTTCCAGTTCCTGGCTGTTCATCATGAAGCCGCCATCGCCGCACACCGCGACGATCGGCCGGTCCGGGTAGACCAGGTGCGCGGCCATCGCCGAGGGCAGGCCGGCGCCCATGGTGGCGAGGGCGTTGTCCAGCAGCACGGTGTTGGGCATGTGCGCCTTGTAGTTGCGGGCGAACCAGATCTTGTACATGCCGTTGTCCAGGGCGACGATGCCCTGCGACGGCAACGCCCGGCGCACGTCGGCCACCAGGCGCTGCGGATAGAGCGGGAAGCGCGGGTCGTCGGCGCCTTCGGCGACCTGCGCCTCGTTGGCCTCGCGGATCGCCAGCAGGCGGGTGAAGTCCCAGTGCGCGGTATCGTCCAGCGCCTCGCCGATCTGCCAGATGGCGTTGGCGATGTCGCCCACTACTTCGATCTGCGGGAAATACACCGGGTCCACCTCGGCGGAACGGAAGTTCACGTGGATCACCTCGGTACCGCCGCGAACCATGAAGAACGGCGGCTTCTCGATCACGTCGTGACCGACGTTGACGATCAGGTCGGCCGCCTCCACCGCGCGATGCACGAAGTCGCCGGCGGACAGCGCGGCGTTGCCGAGGAAGCGCGGGTGACGCTCGTCGACCACGCCCTTGCCCATCTGGGTGGTGACGAAGGGAATGCCGGTCTTGTCGATCAGTTGCTTGAGGACCTTGGCGGTCATCTTGCGGTTGGCCCCGGCGCCGATCACCAGGATCGGGCTGCGCGCGGCGCGCAGCTTCTCCACCGCGGCGCAGATCGCCTTGTATTCCGCCAGCGGCCGGCGGCTCAGGCTCGGCGGGATGGGCAGGCTGTCGGTCTGCTCGGCGGCGATGTCCTCCGGCAGCTCCAGGTGCACCGCGCCAGGCTTCTCTTCCTCGGCCAGGCGGAACGCCTCGCGGACCCGCGAGGGAATGTTGTCGGCGGAGGCCAGTTGGTGGGTGTACTTGGTCAGCGGCTGCATCATGCCGACCACGTCGAGGATCTGGAAGCGGCCCTGCTTGGACTTCTTGATCGGCTTCTGCCCGGTGATCATCAGCATCGGCATGCCGCCCAGGTAGGCGTAGGCGCCGGCGGTCACCAGGTTGGTGGCGCCCGGGCCGAGGGTCGACAGGCTGACCCCGGTCTTGCCGGTGAGGCGCCCGTAGGTGGCGGCCATGAAGCCGGCCGATTGTTCGTGGCGGGTGAGCACCAGCCGGATCTGCGACTTGCGCAGGGATTCCAGCAGGTCGAGATTCTCCTCACCGGGAATTCCGAAGACGTACTGCACGCCCTCGTTTTCCAGGCATTGCACAACCACATCGGCTGCCTTGGCCATCTGCGTTCTACCTCGGGTGGTGGCGGTTCTGACCGCTCGAACACTGCGCCCCTCGCGCCTCGCTGTCCAGCCCCGCCCGGCCGGCGGAAGGCTCTGGCGCCGGCTTCGCCGGCAAGCGAACGCCGCTCCCGCCATTAGCGCAGCTGAACCCGACCACCCGATCATCAGCACAGCTAATAATTCATTCGCTGATTTCATGGTGAGGGCGGAGCCCGGATGGTAGAAATCCACCTACCGCTTTACGCGCCGGCCAAGCCGAATGCCCCGGCCCCTCCATCTCACCGAACCCTGAAGACGCCCATGCCCGAGCACGCCCCGATCCTCCCC
>NZ_SCND01000201.1:0-10908 GCF_005503585.1 Pseudomonas sp. 2VD | reverse complement strand
GTCCGGGAAGGCGTTGGGCTGCGCCCAGTTCTCCGCCTTGGCCTGGGTCATTACCTCGGCCTTCACTTCGTCTCGGATCTGGTCGCGCACCACCTGCGGGATATAGGGTACGCGGACCTCCCCGGGGACCGCGGCGACGGCCGCCGCGGGCGCCACGGCCTGGCGCGCCTGCTGGGCCTGCAACGCCTCGGCCTCGGCCTGCCTGACCAGCGCATCGGCCTGTTCCTTCTTCAACACGCCCTGCTGTACCAACAGGCGGATCAGGTTGATCGTGGCGTTCTCCGAGGGCGCCGGCGGCTGGGCCTGCGCCTGGCCGGCCAGCGCGGCGAGCATGACGCCCATCCCCAGCGCCAGTCGGTTCACTTTCGCGTTCATCTGTGTACGGCTCCTAAGGTCCTTCAAGGCAGTCGCCTGCCGGAAATCGTTCTGGGTTGGCGTCTTCTCATCCCGGCCGCTTGCCCTGCAGGGCGATGCGCACCGGCAGGGTCAGCGAAGCCGGCGGGCGTTCTTCCAGGCGGCCGGCGGCGCGCAGCGCGGCCAGCACCTTCTGGTCGGTCTCGGGGTCGCCGCTGGAGCGGGTCAGTTCGGCCCGGGTGATATCCCCCGAGGAACTCAGCCAGATCTCCGCCTGCAGGCGGAACGCCAGGTTGCGCAGCTCCGGGTTGTCCCGCAGCAGGCGCTGGAAGGCGTAGGCCAGGTACTGGCTATAGCTGGCGTTGCCGGCGCGACCGCCGCCGGAACCGGCCATCCCGCCGCCCTTGCCGGCGCCGATGTTGAAAGCGTCGGAGCCGGACTGGGCGTCGCCATCCATCTGCATCGGGTCGGCCAGGTCGTCGGCCGGCGACGGCGGCGCTTCCTCCTGCGGCTTGACCTCCTCCAGTTCGGGTTGCGGTTCCGGCTCGACGATCTTTTCCTCTTCCACCGGCTGCTCCGGTTCCGGCGGTTTTTCCGGCGGCGGCGGAGGCGGTGGCGGCAGCGGGATGATCGCCGGCACCTTGGGCGCCTCGCGGCGCACGCCGCTCATGTCGTTGGCCCACTCCCAGACCAGCCAGGCGAGGCCGGCGAGCAGCAGCGCGCCGAGGCCCCACTTGAGGTAGCGCAGGGTCGGGTTCGCCGGGCGGCCGTCGATGGACAGCGGCGCGGCATTTTTCGGCTCGGGGGTGTGCTTGGGATCGGCGGACATGTTCATCCCGGGCCTCAGGTCGGTTTGCCGGTGACCAGGCCGACCTGGGACAGCTCCAGGCGGCGCAGCAGGTCGAGGACCTCGATGACCTTCTGGTACTGCACCGTGGCGTCGCCGCGGACCACTACCGGGAAGTCGGGGTTGAGGGCCTTCTCCGTACGCAGGCGGTCCTCCAGCTCGGGCAGGGTCACCGGGTAGGCGTCGAGGAACACCTGGCCGGCATCGTTCACCGAGATCGCCTTGGTCTTGGGCTGCGACAGCGCCACGGTGGCACTGGCCTTCGGCAGGTTGATCTGGATCCCGGCGACCTGGGCGGTGGCGGTGAGGATGAACATCACCAGCACCACCATCAGCACGTCCACCAGCGGGGTGATGTTGATGCTGTCGACGGCGCCGTCGTCGTCATCGTCGTGGCTGCTGTTCACGGAAGCCATGGCGTTCTCCTCAGGCCGGCAACGGCTGGCCGTTGCGACGATGGGCCACTTCGCTGAGCTGGCTTTCGCCATGCACCTCGGCGAGGCGGGTGACGAACTCGTCGACGAACACCCGCATGTCCGCGCTGACTTCCTTGTTCCGCGTGACCAGGCGGTTGTAGCCGAACAACGCGGGGATCGCGACGAACAGGCCCATGGCCGTGGCCAGCAGGGCGGCGGCCATGCCCGGGGCGATGGCATTGATGTTGACGTCGCCGGCCATGGCGGTGCCGAGGAACACCACCATGATCCCCAGCACGGTGCCGAGCAGGCCGATGTAGGGGCCGCCGGCGATGGCGTTGGACAGGCTCGACAGGCGCGAGCCGAGCTGCTGGTTCTCCTTGGTGCGCACGCCGTCCATGGAGGCGCGGATCGCCTCGATGGTGGCCGCGGAGACGGAAGAGGTGTCGGCGCCCTGCTCGCGGCGGGTGCGGATCTCCTTCACCGCCACCTGGTACAGGCGCCACAGCGAGGAGTGTTGCAGGCGGGCGGCCAGCTCGCGGTCGTCGGCGAGCAGTTCCAGGCGCGTGCCGACCTCGGCGAAGCGCTCGCGGAACAGCCCGTTGGCGCGACTGACACGGCCGACGTTCTGGTTCTTGCGGTACATGATGACCCACGACTGGACCATCATCAGCGCCAGGATCGCGATGATCACCCAGGCATCCAGCGGCACTGCGTTGAGCAGGAAGCCGAGCTTGCCGAAGCCGAAGCCGGACTGCTTCTCGTCGACCCCGTAGGCCACCAGGCGCGACTCGGCGCCCTGGGCGGTGGCATCGGCGAGGAGCAGCGCCGCCGGGCGGGCGATCTTCGACAGGCGCAACTCGTCGATGGCGCCCTGGAAGGGTTGCAGGGTCGGCGCCGCGGCGCTCGCCTCACCTTCCCCGCTTGCCGCTTCGGTGGCGACCGCAGGCGCGGCCTGGCCTTCCGCGCCGATGGCGATCGCGCCGCTGAACGCCGGCAGCGCCGCCGCCAGGCTGGCGACTTCGCGACCGCCGAGATACAGCGCCAGCCGGGTACCGTCGGCGACCAGCGCCAGATGCTGCCATTGCCCCTGCGCCAGGGCCTGGCTGGCGGCAGCGCGCTGACCGTTCAGCTCGACGAAGGGCGCGCCCTGGGCCAGGCCGACCAACAGGGCGTTGCCGCCTTCGCGGCGCGACAGCAGGACCTGTTCGCCGGCCAGTTGGTCGGGACGCACCCAGCCGCTGAAGCTGAAGGTGCCACCGGCGCTCACCGCCAGCGATGGGCTGGCCGGCAGCAGCAGCGGCTGGCCCAGCAGTTGCGCGGAGCGACCGATGACGCCCTCCACCGGACTGCCGGCGGCGGTCTGCGCATTGTTGGCGTAGGCGGTGGAGTCCCGCGGCGGAGTGCCCGGCGCACCGTCGAAGTGATAGACCAGGGTGTAGTCCGGGTCGAACACCGACTGGCCGTTGCCGCTCTCCGGCGCCTTGGCGTTGCCGTAGTACATCCAGATGTCCTGGCGCTGGCCACCCTCCACCCGCGGCACGTCGACCCAGATCAGGGCCATGCCCATCAGTGGGTCGAAGCTCTCGACCTGGTGGCGCAACACGGTCTTGTCGTCGGCGGCGACGAAGCGGATGTCCGAGCCGTTCTCGTTGACCCCGTCGAAGGTGAAGTTGCCGGTATGCAGGCGCACCAGCAGCGGCAGGCGACCGAGACTGTCGTTGATCGCCGCGCCTTGCGGGGTGGTATCGACCGAGACCTGCTTGCGGTACTGCCAGTCGTCCTGCCACCAGGCACTGGCGCTGGCCGGGGCCAGCAGGCCCAGGCAGATCAGCGATGTCAGCAATAAGCGATACATGTGGGGTTACTCCGGGGTCAGCGTCAGAAGCTCGCCTGCACGCTGAAATGCAGGCGCGAGTCGTGTTTGTCGGTGTTCGTCCCTTCCAGCAGCGGGAAGGCCCAGTCGAGGCTGCCGGACAGCCAGTCGGCGAGTTGCGCGCGGGTGCCGATGCCGACGCTGGCCAGGCTGAAGTCGTCGTCCTGCTCGGGCAGCGCATCCTGCAGGCGCAGTTGCGCGCCCTCGGCGAACACGTAGAAGCGCCAGTCGTTGACATAGCTGCCGGCGCGCTTGCCGAGGAAGCGTCCGAGGGACGGCGTACGCCATTCCTGGGAGAGCAGGTAGCCGTCGTCGGCGGTGTTCTCCGCCGCCAGGTAGCCACGCACGCTGGTGGCACCGCCGGCAGCGAACTGTTCGTTGGAGATCAGCGGCCCGGAGGCGAGCTGGAAGGCCGCCTTGGTCGCCACCTGCCAGTCGCCGCCGAAGGTCAGGGTGTGGTTGAGATCGCCCTTGAGCACACCGAAGCCGGACTTGGCGCGATAACGCTTGCGGTCGAATTCCTCGTCGTCGTCGCCGTAGCCGAGGAGACTGCCGGTACCGGCCACCAGGCTCAGGCCGAGGGCCAACTGGGAACGTTCGGTGTAGCGGAAGCCGTTGTAGCTGAGGGTCAGCGGGGCGTACTTGATCGGCACCCTGTCGTTGTTGCCGCCGATCCGGGTCTGTTCCTCGAAGTCCTTGAAGTCGACGCCGAAGGAGAACGAGTGCGACCAGAGGCCGGTGACCGGCAGGCTGTAGATCGCCGCGACGCCATAGGAATGGCCCTGGCCGACCACATTCATGCTGCCCACCGTGGCCACGTCGCTGTCGGACTGGTAGCCGGACAGCTGCACGCTCCAGCGCTGGCTCAGCGGCGCGGTGTAGGAGCCGGACCAGACCTTGGCGTTGTCCTGGTCCTGCGGCGCGGTGAAATAGGTCAGCGAGATGGCGTGGCCGAGTTGCCAGAGGTTGTCGTAGCCCAGCGAAACCACCGAGCGCAAGTGACGGGTGTCGGCGCTGTAGTCGTTGTTCAGGCCGATGCTGGCGTGCCAGGGATTCTTGTCTTCCACCTGCAGGTCGACGTCCATGGTGCCGGGCCGCTGGCCCTCGCGCACCATCGGCAGCACCTGGCGGCCGGGGGTGCGGTTGACCTGCGCCAGCTCGCGCTGGACCTGGGCGAAGTCGGGTACCTTGCCCTCCTCCAGGGCCGGCACTTCCTCGCGCAACTCCACCGGCGAATAGTGCTTGGCACCAACCACCCGGACGCGACCGACAGTGGTCTCGGTGACCTGCAGGTAGACCACCCCGCCGCTCACCTGCTGCTCCGGCAGCTCGACGTAGACCGACTGGTAGCCCTTCTCCTGGTAGGCGGCCTGCAGCGCATCGCGCGCCCCCTCGATGTCGCCCAGGCTGCGCTGCGGTCCAAGGAAGGGATACACCGCCGCCTCGATGGCGCGGTTGTCCAGCACGGTGTTGCCGCGTACCACGTACTCGTTGATGTCCACCAGACGCTGGGGCTCGGCTCCCGCCGCGGCGGGAGGGGCCTCGTCGGCCAGCGAAGCGCACGACAATGCGACAGCCAGGCAACCGATCGACCAGCGCTGGCGAAACGGGTGCGCACAATTGAACAGCGAACGCTTCACACGGTCCCCCGAAGTTCCATCGGGACTTATTGTTCTAATGCAACAAGTCCGTTCATCGAACAGTTCTATGAAAGACAACAAACTAGCGATGACGCATGAACAACCTGTTAAAAACAGCGCCCCGCCCTTATGAAATTTCGTTCTTCTCTATTTTCACTTTCGCGCTAGATATTCAGCCGTCGCGCTCCGCCATGGCGCGCTTGCCATGTATGCAACAAGGCGAAGTTCAGGGAGAACTCCGGCATCTGCATGAGATCCCCGGAAATCACTTCCCCGATAATCCTGCCTATTATCCTTACCGCCTCCGCGCTGTTCAGCAGGACGGTTATATCGCCGACGAAAACCGGAAAACTCCAGATCTTCTGCTTCATTTCCAGGCCGACGAACCAGCGATACAGCAGGTTGTAGTTCAATTGCTCGTACAACTGCTGCTCGCTGGGAATCGCGTACAGCAGTTGCAGCAGCAGCGCATGGATCAGCGGCTCCGGGGCCAACTGCATGCCATGTTCGCGGGCGAGCGCCGAGAGGACTTTAGCCTCTTCGCCAAGGAGACTTTCTATTTGCGGTTTCAGCAACGCCAGGGAATGTCCCGGCGGTATATAGCTGGACACTTCCTTGAGCGCCCCCTGCCAATCTTCCTGGGACACTATCCAGACCCATGGCGCCCCATATCGATAAACCGATACCGGTTTCTTGCGTGCGGCTTCGACGATCTTCGATAGGCGCTGGTCAAGTTCCTGCATACCGACTTTCGAGTAACTTTCCATCAATACTCACCGTCCTTCGCCGTATTCACCGGAGTGACCACGGCCGTTAGCGGATACTGTTCTCTTGTTTCAGAGCGGAACGCGTCTTTCTCGAACGACACGCTCATTTCCAGCAACCGGTCAGCGCAACCGGGAAATGGCCGATTCCTTTCGTTCCCGTCCCTGCCTTTCACCACTGAATTCCGTTTTCCTCATTCACACCTGTTTGACGGCAACCCCGCCGCACCACCGAACTTTTGTCATGAAAACTTCATGCGACCGGCCGTTCGCGCGCCGCCGGCGGGGACGAACGGGCATTCACCCGAGAATCGACCAGCACCTCGGAAGTTCGCCGAAAAAAAGGCCCTCCGTGGGGAGGGCCTGGCGGGTATCGTGCCTCCGCGGCGGTGCCTTACAGGATCAGGTTGCCGCGCTCTTCATCGGTCAATTGGCTGCGCGCCTGTTCGCCGAGGGCTCCGGCGCCGAGCACCTGCACGGCGCTGTCCGGGTTGTAGCCCGGCGAACGACTGGCGCCGTCGCGCGAAGGCTCCAGGCGCTCGTTGCCGAACCCGAGCACCTGCACCGTGATCACCGACGGCATGCGCTGCCGCGCGGCGGCCTGCTGCTGGCGACTGACGTCCTCCGCCGCCTGGGTCGCGGAACTCGCCGCGGCGCTGGCGGAGGTCAACGCACCGGTATTCACCGAAGCCACCAGCGGAATGCCGCTGGACTGGCCCTGGGTCTGGATGTTCGCCGCGTTGACCACCTGCAGCGCCGCCACGTTGACGTTGCCGGAGACCCGGATGCCCGCCTCGCCGGCATCGATGGTGCCGAGCGGGGCGATCAGGTCGATGTCGCCCGGCGCCACTTCGGGAATCGGGTTGAGGGTGGCGATACCGGCGCCGGTGCTAGGCACCTGCGGCGACAGGCTGACGTTGCCCCAGGCGTCGTAGATGCGCCGCGGCGGGGTGTAGACCACGGTGGTCTTGCTGCCGCGCCCGGCGTTGATGTCGCCCTCGGCCGACCAGATCTGGATATCGCCACCGAAGGTGGTCATCACCCGGCTCTGGCCGAGCAGGATGCTGCTAAGGGCGTAGGAACGGATATTGCCAACGCCCTGGGTCACCACACCGGCGGTGGACGGCGGCGCCTCACCTTCGATACCGAATACCTGCTGCCCACCCGGGGTGAGCAACTGGATGTCGCCACCGAAGTTGGTATGCACGCCGGCACCGCCGTACATGACGATATCGCCTTCGTAGCTGATCGGATTGCCCGCCGGATCGCGCTCGGGGAACAGCGCGGCGATCGCGTTGCGCCCGCGCAAGTAGCTGCCCTGGCGCACTCCGCCGACCTCGTTGTACTCGCGGCCGCCGGCCTTGAGCTCGGCGAAGTACACCTCGCGGGCGAAGATCCGCTGCTGCTCCGCCGAGAGGCCGGCGAGGAACTCCCGCGCCTGCTGTGCGTCGCCGCTGAAGCCATAACGCCCGCTCAACCATTCGATCAATTCGTTTTCGTAGATCCGTACCACCTTGCCGGGCTGTTCCGCCAGGGGCGTTCCTGCCTGCGCCAGGTTGTCGAGCTCCAGGTAACGCCGGAGGAAGCCGGAGTAGTCCGCCTGGCTGGCGCCCGCCTGCAGGACGATGCTGGCGCCGGAGCGCGTGTCGCCCGCGGCGACCGCCCCCAGGCTGGTGACCGCCACCTCGTCGTTCATCAGCAGGTTGCGTCCGGCGCTGATCTCCAGGCTGCCCGGTCCCGCGACGTTGAAGTTGCCGTAGAGGATGTCGCGCCCCGCCTGCACCAGCGACACGTCGGTAGCCGAGGTATTGACGAACAGATTGCCGCTGCTGGCGTAGACCCCCATGTTGTCGCTCGCGGTCCGCTCGGAGCCCAACCCGGTGCCGCTGCTGACGATGTCACGGCCGGCGATCATGCGCACCGCACCATGCCCCTCGTAACGCAACTGGCCGAAACGCACATCGCTGGTCCCGGTGTAGCGCAGCAGCCGGCCACTGTCGACACCGACCAGATCACCCGCAAGGGCGTAGAAGCGCGACGGTTCCAGCGCCGCCCCCCATTCGCCGGAGACGCTGTTGGCGCCGAAGGCGAACAACGGGAAGTGGTTCGTGTCGGCGCGGCTGCCGTCGCTGGACAGGTTGTCGACCTGCCGCGTGATCCCGGTATAGCCCTGGTAGCTCGGATTCAGCGGCGTGGCCAGGCTGCCGGTGCTGGCGCCGGAACGGCTGATGCTGTAGCCGCCGGCGTAGATGGAGTCGCCGGCCAGCAGGTCGAGACGGCCCTGACTCGACGGCGCCAGGACCAGCGCGGTCCTGTCGCTGCGAGCGTTTTCGCGGAGTGTCGCGTTGCCATAATAGAGGCTGCCGGTCAGCGCCACGGCCGACAGCTTCGCCGGATAGACCAGCGCGGAATCGGTGTCCTGTTCCGTCCTACCTTGGGAAACCGGGGTCAGGTTGCCTCCCGCCGATGTCAGGTCGATCGCCGTGCGTTCGGTCCACAACGAGAAACCGCTCAGGCCGTAACCCTCGACACCGCTGGCGCTGGTATAGGGGGTGCCGTTCATCAACGGCGTCCGCCCGGGATCGACCACCCCTTGCAGCACCAGGTCACCCAGGCTGTTCAGGCTGAAGGTGGCGTCGCCCGGCACCAGCGTCGGCCCGCCGTTGGCCAGGCCGAGGGTCGAGACGAAGGGATCGTAGGCGCGCCGTTCGCCCGGAACCTGATCGCTATCCAGACGACCATAGATCAGATCGATACCACCCAGGCTCGTCGCCCGGACCTGAGCATTGCCGCGCAGGTTGACCATCGCGCCGTACAGTGAACTGCCCTGATCGAAGGGCGTCAACGGGTTGAGCGCACCGCCGATACGTACGTCCATGTCTCCGCCGCCGCTCAGGGTCAGTTGGCCATCGGCGCCTACCCGGCCGCTACCGCCCACCGCCAGCACCAGCCCCTGGCTGCGCTGCGACGTTTCCTGCGGAACGCTGGACGTGCGCGCCTCGATGACGCCCGCATCGCCCGCGACCTTCAGGCTCAGATCGCCACCGCCCAGGGTGCCGATGCCGGTGAAGCCCACCTGCTGCGTGGCGGCAGCCGCTCCATCGCCGCCCGGCTGGCGCGCATAGGTGCCGAAATTGATCCACCAGGCGGTGCGGTCGGCCGTACCGGCGGTCGAACCGCTGCCCTGGCGCCAGAGCCAGTTGCCGACGGCCGCCGAGTCGTAGCCGGCGTTGGGTACGGCGCCGGACAACCGACCCAGCACATCGCCGCGCAGATCGCCACCGACCGCCAGCGTCAGGTTGCCGCCCAGGGTCGGGTACCAAGCGCTGTAGAGGCTCTGTTCGCCGCCGTCCACCCATTGCTCGTAACCGCCCAGCGCCGGATCGCGCAGAACGCTGCCGCCGTCCCTGGCACGCGCCAGGTTGTAGCTGGAATCGACCGCGCTCGCGGTACCGGCGGTGTAGACTCCGAATGGCGAATCCATACGCAGGTTGCCGGCGGCGAACAGGTCGAGATCGCCAGTGCCGGTGCGCAGCACGCTGAAGCGCGAAGCGTAGGGTTCGGCTTCCAGCGCATAGTCGTCGCTGGACGCAGCGCACCAGGTCGGGAAATCGTCACAGATGGTCGGGTAGCCCAAAGCCTCCGGGTCCAGTGGGTCGCCCGGCTTGATGCCGGGGTCGCCCCATCCTGCCACCCCTTCCTCGGTCCACACCATGCCGCCCGAACTCGCGGCGCACCAGGTCGGGAAATCGTCGCAGATGGTCGGGTAGCCCAAAGCCTCCGGGTCCAGTGGATCACCGGGCTTGAGGCTAGGATCGCCCCAGTTATCCACCCCTTCCTGGGTCCATACCAGCCCACCACCCGCCGCCGGTATGCGCCGCATGCCGTAGTGCGTATCGGCGAGGCGCATCTGCCCGCTGGAACGCGGATCGGTCAGCCGCGGATCGGCCGCCTGCAGATCGGCGCCAGCCACCAGGCGCACGCTCCAGGACTGCGAACCGGCCGCCAGCATCGGCGCGATGGCCCAATTGTGCGAAACCGCACCGGCCGGGCGTACGTCCACCGACGCGGCGCCATCGGGCAGGCGGATATCGCTGCCAGCCGGCAGGAAGGCCCCGGCGCGCAAGGCCAGTCCACCGGCCAGACGCACGCCGTCGACTTCGTCGTTGGCCAGCGTGGCGCGGCCGGGCAGCGGCACGCCGCCCGGCCAGGTCATCCCCGTCACGGGCGTCGCCAGCGGCAGACGGCTGCCGGCGCCGAGGCGGGTGCCGGCGGGCAGGTCCAGAGCCTCGCCAAGCAGGCTGCCGGCCGGCCGGAGCAGGTTGCCGGCGGCATCCAGCAACGCTCCCTCGAGCACCGTTCCCGCCGGCAGTTGCAGTGGCTGGCTGAGCACCGCCTCGACCGGCAGCCGGGTACCGGCGGCCAGGGTCATGGCCTTGATCGGCAGTTCGAAGTTGAGCGTCTTGCCGGCCGGGAAGAAGCTGTCGTCGTCCAGCCGCACGCCAGCCGTCGGCACCACCCGATCGCCGCCCAGGTGATCCTGGCCGGCTAGCAGCAACCAGCCCTGATCGTCGTCGGTTTCCGGCGGCGGGGCGAAACCGTCGGTGACGCTGCCGTAAATGTTCAGGTCGCCGCCGGCGCGGATCGCCAGCGAACCGGCCTCGCCGGAGCCGTATACCGAGGTTTTCGCCGTCCGCGGGTTGAGACTGGCGTAGCGATGGCCCGACAGGTCCAGGTCGCCCTGCACCACCAGGTCGCCATCGGCCGTGGCGCTGACGATCTCCAGCCCGGGGCGCAGGTGGAAAGCTTCCGCGTAGGTGGCATTGTTCAATCCAGCCAGCTTGCCGTCGAGCAGGGCGCTATTGGCCAACGCCGCCTGCATGAACAGTTCGCTCTGCTGGTGCTTGCCATCCAGGTAGGCCTGGGTGATCTCCTGGTACGGCCGGCCGTTGCTCGCCGGCAGAGCGGCGACCGGCGCGTCGTCGTAGCGCTGCACGGCACTGAGGGTGAT
>NZ_SCND01000200.1:0-10951 GCF_005503585.1 Pseudomonas sp. 2VD | reverse complement strand
CACAGCCCGCCGCAAGCAGCGCCATCCGCTGCCGAGGCGTGCCGTCCGCCGCCGGCCCGAGCCCGCGGCATGCCCGACTACAAGGTGGCAGATCCATGTTTGCACTGAACAAATCCGCACTGGCCGGCCTGGCCAGCACCAGCCTCTTCGTCCTGCTCTGGAGCAGCGGGGCCATCGCCTCGAAATGGGGCCTGGCGCACTCCTCGCCGTTCGCCTTCCTGGTGTTCCGCTTCGGCATCGCCCTGGCCTGCCTGCTGCCGCTCGCCCCGCTGCTCAGGCTGCGCGCGCCGCGCAGCGCGCGTGAGCGCGGCAAGGCCCTGCTCACCGGCCTGGTGATGCTGGGGATCTATCCGATCTTCTATATCTTCTCGCTGAAGCTGCAGGTCACTCCCGGCATGATGGCGACCATCCTCGGCGTGCAACCGATCCTCACCGCCGTCATCCTCGAACGCCGGCAGTCGCCGGCGCGCCTGTTCGGGCTGCTGCTGGGCCTGGCCGGCCTGGTGCTGGTGGTCTACCAGGGCATCGGCCTGGCCGGGATGTCCACGGCCGGCATCCTCTGCGCACTGCTGGCGCTGGCCGGCGTCACCGGCGGCTCGATCATGCAGAAGGGCATCCGCGAGAACCCGCTGGGCACCCTGCCCCTGCAGTACCTCGCCGGCCTCGGCCTGTGCCTGGCGTTCGTGCCCTTCCAGCCGTTCGAGTTCGAATGGAACGCCGGCTTCCTGGTCCCCGCGCTGTGGATGGGCGTCGTGGTCTCGGTGGGCGCGACCCTGCTGCTCTACCGGCTGATCGCCCAGGGCAACCTGGTCAACGTCACCAGCCTGTTCTACCTGGTGCCGGCGGTGACCGCGATCATGGACTTCATGGTCTTCGGCAACCGCCTCGGCTGGCTCAGCCTGCTGGGCATGGGGCTGATCGTGGTGGGTCTGATGTTCGTCTTCCGCAAGGCCGGCTGAGCGAACCGAGCGGGTCGCGGCCCGCCCTTGGCAGAGCGCGCGCGGATTCAGTTCTGCGCGAGCTTGCCAGCCATCGCCGCGAACCCCGGCCCCGGCACCGCCGTCACATCGCGCGACCCCACCGGCTCGCCGCACTCCGGGCAGACCATGGTCGGCCGGAACTTGTGGCCACAGGCCTTGTGCACATACTCCACCGGAGCGCCGCGGCCCTCGTCGAGCCAGCGGTCGCCCCAATTGGCCAGGGCCAGCAGCACCGGATGCAGGTCGTGGCCCATCTCGGTGAGGCGGTATTCGTAGCGCGGCGGTCGCTCCTGGTAAGGCACCTTCTTCAGCGCGCCCGCCTCCACCAGCCGGCTCAGGCGGTCGGCCAGTACCTGACGGGTGACCCCGAGGCTGGCCTGGAACTCATCGAAGCGGCGCATGCCGAGAAAGCAGTTGCGCAGGATCAGCAGCGTCCAGCGGTCGCCGAGGATCGCCAGGCTGCGCGCCATCGAACAGGGCGTTTCGCCGACTTCTTGCCATTTCATGGGGTTCTCCCGGAAAAACCTCCGTCCATTCTAGGGGGCCGCTTCGGAGCTTGACCAGTTCCAAATTGGAACTTAGTATCCGGCCGAAAAGGTCATGGACCCGGCGCGCTCCTGGCAGGATCGGACAAACCAGCACTACGGACGGGTCCCATATCAGCGCCCGCATAGTAAGTTCCGATTCGGAACTGTAGAAGCGTCGAGCATGAGAGGGAAAGGCCGATACGACGGGGTTCCGTGTGCCGCCCGCGCGTCGTCCTTGCAGCACAGCGTCAGGCAGTCCCGAAAGAACGAAGCCCGCACGGCTGGGGTGCGCCCCAGGTTGCGCCGGCAACGACAACAACGAGGAACACACCGTGACTACGCCGTCCCCGCAATGGAAGAAGACCGCCTGTATCCTCTGCAGCCTCAACTGCGGGCTGGAAGTGCAGACCGAGAATGGCCGCATCAGCAAGATCCGCGGCGATGACGACCACCCCGCCTCGCAGGGCTACGTCTGCGAGAAATCGCAGCGCATGGACTACTACCAGAACGGCGCCGACCGCCTGGACACGCCGATGCGCCGGCGCCCCGATGGCAGCTACGAAGCCATCGACTGGGACACGGCGATCCGCGAGGTGGCGGAGAAATTCCTCGCCATCAAGCGCAGGCATGGCGGCGAAAGCATCCTCTACTACGGCGGCGGCGCGCAGGGCAACCACCTCGGCGGCGCCTACGGCGACAGCACGCTGAAGGCCCTCGGGGTGAAGTACCGCTCCAACGCCCTGGCCCAGGAAAAGACCGGCGAGTTCTGGGTCCAGGGCAAGATGTTCGGTACCGGCGTGCACGGCGACTTCGAGCATTGCGAGGTGGCCATCCTGATCGGCAAGAATCCCTGGCAATCCCATGGTTTCGCCCGCGCCCGCGTGCTGCTCAACGCCATGGCCAAGGACCCCGCGCGCTCGATCATCGTGATCGACCCGCGCCTGAGCGAAACCGCCGCCCTGGCCGACTTCCACCTGCAGATCCGTCCGGGCACCGACGCCTGGTGCCTGGCGGCGCTGGTCGGGATCATCGTCCAGGACGGGCTGCTGGCGCGCGACTGGCTGGCTGAACACACCAGCGGCTACGAGCACATCGTCGACGAACTGAACGCCATCCCGGTGGCCTACTGCGCCGAGACCTGCGGGGTGGCGGAAGACAAGCTGCGCGCCACCGCCCGGCGGATCGCCAGCGCCAGCAGCGTATCGGCGCTGGAAGACCTGGGCATGCAGATGAACCTGCACTCGACCCTCGGCAGCTACCTGCAACGCCTGGTCTGGTTGCTCACCGGCCATTACGGGCGCCCCGGCACCAGCAACGCCTTCGTGCCCTTCCTCTCGCTGTCCAAGGCCAGCAAGGGCGATACCTCGATGGGCAAGAAGGGCGCGCCACGCGTCGAGAAGCGCAGCCCGGTGGCCAATGCCAAGATCATCATCGGCCTGATTCCCTGCAACGTGATTCCAGAGGAAATCCTCACCGACCATCCCAAGCGCTATCGCGCCATGCTGGTGGAGACCGGCAACCCGCTGCATTCGCTGGCCGATAGCCAGCGCATGCGCGAAGCCATGCGCGCCCTGGAGTTGTCGGTGGTGATCGACGTGGCCATGACCGAGACCGCGCGCCACGCCGACTACGTGCTGCCGGCGGCGAGCCAGTTCGAAAAAGCCGAGGCGACCTTCTTCAACCTGGAATTCCCGCGCAACGCCTTCCACCTGCGCGCGCCGCTGTTCCCGGCGCGCCCCGGCACCCTGCCGGAAGCGGAGATCCACGCCCGCCTGCTGGAAGCCATGGGCGTGCTCGGCGAGAAAGACTACCGGCCGTTGCGCCTGGCCCTGAAGCTCGGGCGCAAGGCATTCTCGGCGGCTTTCCTCGCCGCCGCGGCGACCCGCCCCAAGGTCATGAAATACGCGCCGGTCCTGCTCTACCGTACCCTCGGCCCGACCCTGCCCGCCGGCATGGAAGCGGCCGCGGCGATCTGGGGCATCTGCCAACTGCACGTGCTGAACAACCGCAAGACCGCTGCCCGCGCCGGCTTCGACGGGTTGCCGCCACTGGCCGCCGACCGCCTGTTCCAGGCCATGCTCGACAACCCGTCCGGGGTGGTCTTCGCCGAAACCACCTACGCCGAAAGCTGGCAGGCCGTCGCCCGTCCCGAACAGCGGATCAACCTGCACATCCCCGAACTGTTGCCGGAACTGGCCAAGCTCGCCCACAGCGCGCCACCCCACGATCCGGCCTACCCGTTCATCCTCGCCGCCGGCGAGCGGCGCAGCGACACCAGCAATACCGCCGTGCGCGACACCGGCTGGCACCGCCGCGGGCGCTACGGCACCCTGCGCATCAGCCCGCAGGACGCCGAGGCGCTGGGCTGCGCCGACGGCGAGGTGCTGCGCGTGGTGACCCGCCGCGGCGACGTCGAGGCGGAAGTGGAGATCAGCGACATGATGCAGCCGGGCAATATTTCCCTGCCCAACGGCCAGGGCCTGGACTACCGCAACGCCGAGGGCGAGGTGGTGCGCCGGGGCGTGGCGCCCAACGAGGTGACCGACTGCACCCAGCGCGACTTCCTCGCCGGCACGCCCTGGCACAAGTACGTGCCGGCGCGCCTGGAACGGCTGGCGACGCCCGCCGCTACGAACGCCTGAGCCAGGGAGGACGATCATGACCTTCGTCGTGCTGGAAGAATGCATCCGCTGCAAACACACCGACTGCGTGGAAGTCTGTCCCGTGGACTGCTTCTACGAAGGCCCCAACTTCCTCGTCATCCACCCCGATGAATGCATCGACTGCGCGCTCTGCGAGCCGGAATGCCCGGTCGCCGCGATTCGCGCCGAGGACGAGGTGCCGCTCGGGCAACGGCAGTTCATCGCCCTCAATGGCGAACTCGCCGCGCATCCCAACTGGACGCAGATCACCCGCAAGAAGCCGGCGCCCGACGACCACGACGCCTGGTTCGGCCTGCCGGGCAAGCTGGCCGAACTCGACCGCAACGGCGCCTGAGGCGCTGACGGTGCTCAGGCTTCGGCGCGCGAACGCATGAGCCGCCGGTAACGGCGGGTCTGCAGGAGCGCGCCGGCCTGCTGCGCGAGCAACGCGCACAGCGGCGACACCCGTGGGTTGGTCGCCCTGCCCCGGCTCAGCTTGCGCAGCTGGAACTTCACCGCGGCCATGTTCGCCAGCGAGGCCAGGGGTTTGTTCTTCCAGGTTATCGGCCGCAACTGCGGCGCCGAGTCCTTGCCGGCGCGCCAGTCGCGCGGCAGGTTCGGCTCGATCGCCAGCGCCGTGCCGATGCCGACCATGTCCACCCCGCTAGCCAGCACCTGCTCGGCCACCGGCCGCCGGCGGATGCCGCCCGTGACCATTACCGGCATCCGCGCCGCCGCGCGGATGTCGCGGGCGAACTCGACGAAGTAGGCCTCGCGGGCCAGGGTCCGCCCGTCGCGCGCTTCGCCCTGCATGGCCGGCGCCTCGTAGCTGCCGCCCGACAGCTCGACCAGGTCGATGCCCAGGCCATCGAGCATCCGTACCACCTCGCGGGCATCGTCGGCGCTGAAGCCGCCGCGCTGGAAATCGGCGGAATTCAGCTTCACCGCCACCGCGAAGCCAGGGGCAACCTCGGCGCGCACCGCCCGGACGATCTCCAGCAGCAGGCGCGCGCGATTCTCCAGGGAGCCGCCCCAGGCGTCGCTGCGGCGGTTGCTCAGCGGCGAGAGGAACTGGCTGAGCAGGTAACCGTGGGCGGCATGGATCTCCACCCCGCTGAAGCCGGCCCGCTCGGCCAGGCCGGCGCTGCGGGCGAACCGCTGGATCACCTCGGCGATCATCGCCTCGTCCATCGCCTTCGGCGTAGCGAAGTGCCTGGACATCCCGCCCAGTTCCAGCGGCACCGCCGAGGGCGCCCAGGCCTGCTGGCCGAGATTGGCCTGCATCTGCCGGCCGGGATGGTTGATCTGCAACCAGAACTGCGCGCCGGCGGAACGCCCGATGCGCGCCCAGCGGCGGAATTTCTCCAGTTGCGCGTCGTTTTCCAGGACCACCCCGCCGGGGCCGGTCATGGCACGGCTGTCGACCATCACGTTACCGCTGATCAGCAGCCCGGCGCCGCCGTCGGCCCAGGCCTGGTAGAGGCGCATCAGGCGTTCGGAGGGGGCCTGCGCGGCATCGGCCATGTTCTCCTCCATGGCGGCCTTGGCGAGGCGATTGGGAATGGTCGAGCCGTTGGGAAGCGTCAGCGTGTCGAACAGGTTCATGGGCCTACCTCATGAGGACAGTGGCCCGACGATAAGATTGAAGTCGACTTCAAGGTCAACGCTTTTTTTCCGCGCCGCCTGAGCCCCGACCGGGTGCCGGGAGCGCGCCCCGGCACCCGGCGCGCTCAGCCGCGGATGAAGGCCAGCAGGTCGGCGTTGATCACCTCGGCCTGGGTGGTCGGCATGCCGTGCGGGAACCCCGGATAGATCTTCAGCGTGCCGTTGCGCAACAGCTTCGCCGAGAGTACGCCGGAATTCTCGTAGGGCACGATCTGGTCGTCGTCGCCATGCATCACCAGCACCGGGATGTCGATGCGCTTCAGGTCATCGCTGAAGTCGGTCTGGGAAAAGGCCACGATCCCATCGTAGTGGGCCTTGGCGCCGCCCATCATGCCCTGCCGCCACCAGTTGCGGACGATCCCTTCCGAGGGCTGCGCCCCGGGACGGTTGTAGCCATAGAACGGGCCGGCGGGAATGTCCTGGTAGAACTGCGCGCGATTGGCCGCGAGCTGCGCCTGGAGATCGTCGAAGACGCTCTTCGGCAGGCCGCCCGGATTGCCCTCGGTCTTCACCATCAGCGGCGGTACCGCGCTGATGATCGCCGCCTTCGGCACCGGGTCGTCGGGATAGCGGGCGATGTAGTGGACGACCTCGCCGCCGCCGGTGGAATGGCCGACATGGATCGCCCCGCGCACCCCGAGGCGCTCGACCACCGCCGCCACGTCGTCGGCGTAGTGGTCCATGTCATGGCCGTCCCAGACCTGGCTGGAGCGACCATGGCCACGGCGGTCGTGGGCCACTACGCGAAAGCCCTCGGCGAGGAAGAACAGCATCTGCGCATCCCAGTCGTCGGAACTCAGTGGCCAGCCATGATGGAAGTAGATCACCTGGGCGTCGCGCGGCCCCCAGTCCTTGTAGAAGAGTTCGACGCCATCCTTCGTTGTCACGTAACCCATGTCGCTTCTCCCGATCGGTGTGGATGCAGGCAACGGCGCCACCCTGCGGCCGCCGTCCCCTGTGTAGAGTAGAAAGCCGCCTGCGTTGCGCCGCCTGGACGAGGAAAACGCGACCGGCGGTAGCGCCCATGCGGCCTGGCGAACCCGTCGATGGAGGCGAGTTCGTCGCCCGGCCGTGAAACCACCCTAGGCTTGAAGTAGGCTTGAAGGTCAACGCGTTTCGAGGTGCGACATGAAAATCGGCGAACTGGCCAAGCTCACCGGCCTGGCGACATCGCGCATCCGCTTCTACGAGGCCAGCGGCCTGATCCGCTCGCAGCGCAAGGCCAACGGCTACCGCGACTATGCGGCAGATACCGTGTGGATCCTGGAGTTGGTCACCGGCGCCCAGGGCGCCGGCTTCTCCCTGGAGGAGATCGCTCGCCTGCTGCCGAGCGGCGATGGCGCCTGGCAGCACGGCGAGCTGCTCGAAGGCTTGCGCCGCAAGGTGGCCGAGATCGAGGCCCTGCAACGACGCCTGGAACAGAACAAGGCACAATTGCTGGTGGCCATCGAAAGCATCGAGAACAAGCCGGACGGCCTGCAGTGCACGGAAAACACCCAGCGCGTGCTGGAGCGCCTGCGCGAGGAAGGCCCTCCCCAGACGGTCGGGCGTCCACGGCAAACCCGCTCGCGGGGGTCCTCTCCCACGCCGGCGGAGCAGCGGCTTTCCGACGCTTGACCTTGAAGTCGACTTGAATCTTAGAGTGACGCCAACCCTCCCGGACAGCCTGCCGAAACCGGCTGCCGAAGGGATCACTCACCGAGGAAGGTCAACGCAATGACCAAGCGCATCCTGCACGTCGTCACCAACGTCGCCCACTATGCCGATCCGACCCAGCCCACCGGGCTGTGGCTGTCGGAGTTGACCCATGCCTACGAGACCTTCGCCGCCCGGGGCTACCAGCAACGCCTGGTCAGCCCCCGCGGCGGCGAGTCGCCGCTGGAGCCGCGCGCCCTCGGCTGGCCCCACGCCGACGCCAGCGCCAAGGCCTGGCTGGCCGACGAGGCGCGCCTGGCGCTGCTGGCCGACACCGCCGCTCCCGAGCAGGTCGACGCGGAGGCCTTCGACGCCATCTATTTCACCGGCGGCCACGGCGTGATGTGGGACTTCCCCGACGACGCCGGGCTGCAGCGCCTGACCCGCGAGATCTACCAGCGCGGCGGCATCGTCTCGTCGGTCTGCCACGGCTATTGCGGCCTGCTCAACACACGCCTGGACGATGGCCGCCTGCTGGTCGCCGGGCGCCGCCTGACCGGCTACTCCTGGATCGAGGAAGTGCTCGCCGGGGTCGCCCGCAAGGTGCCGTACAACGTCGAGGAAGAAATGAAACGACGCGGCGCGCTCTACGAAAGAAGCCTGCTGCCGTTCACCAGCAAGGTGGTGGTCGACGGCCGCCTGGTCACCGGGCAGAACCCGCAGTCGGCCAAGGCCACGGCCGAGCAGGTGGCCGCCCTGCTCGGCTGAACGCGGCGCGTCAGTCCTGCGCGCGCCTCATCTGGAAGTCGTGGCGCCGCTTGCCGATGAAGAACGACATCTGCATCGTGCCGTCGGCCAGGGGCCGCAGGATCGTCGCAGTGCTGGTCGTGTGGTAGGGGTCGAACTCGTCGAAGGGCGACCTGACAGGAATGGAGCCGCCATCGACGCCTTGCGGGCTGCGCGACGCGGCGGCCTACGCCAGCGGCTTGAGCATGAGGAAGTTGCGCACGCTGTAGTAACCCTGCGAATCCTGCCAGTCGAGAGCGGCCAGGTTCTGCATGCCGGCCTCCCACGGCTGGTTGTCGAACAGCGCCTCCACCGTGCGCTGGTTGCCGAAGGCACAGAAGAAATGCCGGAACCAGTGCAGGCGCGCGTCCAGCGGCTCGGCGCGAATCGCCCGCTCGATGCTCGGGAACAGCCCGGCCGGCAGCGGCGGCGCCTTGCCCTCGGCGCCGCGCAGGCCGAGGTTGCCGATATGCACCTCGAAACGCCGCTCGCCGATCTCCCAGGTCTCCACCATCACCTGGTCCTCCTCGGCCTGGCCCCAGAGCGCGGAAAGCAGCACGTGGAAAGAGTTGGAGGCGAAGTTACGCAACGCGTCCTGCAAGCCGTCCTCGCCGCTGCCGATGCCGGCGAAGGCTTCCTGCAACTGGCGCTCGTCCTCCAGCAGCACGTCGACATCCAGCCGCCCGGTCTTCTCCCCCGCATACCAGGTGGCGCGGATCGCCGGTAGCCGCCCGGCTGGCGCCACCCATTCGCCGTGCACGACGCACTCGATCCGGTGGGATTCGAACAGAGCAGCCAGATGCTGCGAGACGGAGACCGCTTCCATGGGTTGTCCTTGCATGGTCGAGGGCGCGCCGCCGAGGCGCTGCCCGGAAAGCCCGGCGAGGCCGGGCGAAACGCGGCATAGGGTAGCGCAGATCGGAATCCTCGGCGCCGCCAGCTTCGCCACGCTGGCGCAGCGACAGCCAAGAGCCCTCCTGCCGTCGCTGCTGCGAGCGGGGCCTCGTCCACCTGGCTGGTCTGGCGCAGGCGTGGGGCAGGTCGGGCCGAAGCCCCCTCCCAGGCCCTGGCCGAGAACTCGGGTGCATAGGCAGGGAAACGCATCGGTACCGACGAGCCGGACGTAGTGCGCAGGAACCCGGAAGGGAATGCGACATCAGATTTTCCTGTTTGGCAACGTCCGCGGCTGCTTCATGTGTTGGCCGAACAAGAATGACCATCGGCAAGCCCGCGACGTTGTTCTGCGTCTGTCCTTCAGACCGACTCGACGGTGACCCAGTAACGCGTCAGGTAGCGCACGCGCACGGGCAGCGACTTGCCCAGGTTCTGCAGGACCGCGTCGATCCGGTCCAGGCGGTAGGTGCCGG
The DNA here is from genome assembly GCF_005503585.1 of Pseudomonas sp. 2VD. Taxonomy (NCBI): domain Bacteria; kingdom Pseudomonadati; phylum Pseudomonadota; class Gammaproteobacteria; order Pseudomonadales; family Pseudomonadaceae; genus Pseudomonas; species Pseudomonas sp. 2VD. Next base: position 1,349 of record NZ_SCND01000200.1, on the reverse strand, counting down.
AAAGGCGCATCTCCGCCACCTCGGCGGCGCAGCGCAACACTCCGGCGCGATAGCGGGACAGCTCGGCGATGAACTCGCCCAGCGGCCAGTCCACCACCGTCAGCACGCCCTGCGTCCAACTGCCTTCGCCTTCGCGCAAGGGCGTCGACGAGTAGCCGCGTCGCTCGTCGAAGAGAGCCTGCTGGCCGGCTGGCAGGCGCATCGGCCGGGTCGGCGTTTGCAACGGGCGTAGCTCCACTGCATGGCTGAGGACGCAAACGCGCGTGCGCGGCCCCTCGCAACGCACGCTGAAACGGGTTCCCAGCGCGCGCACGCTGCCTTGTGCGGTGTGCACAAGGAACGGGCGAGCGCTCTGCGCGCTTTCCACGAGGATCTCGCCCCGCCACAGGTACGCCTGGCGCAGGCTTTCGTCGTAGGCCAGGTCCAGCGCGGTGGCGCTGCTCAGGTCGACCTGGGTACCGTCCGCCAGGCGCAGTTGGCGGCGTTCGCCGACGCCCGTGCGCTCCCCGGCGAGGAGCGCACGGTAAGGCAGGCCGCCGCTCGCCAGCCAGCCGCTACCCGCGGCGCAGGCCAGCAGGGCGAGCGTCTTGAGCAGCGCTCGGCGCCGCGCACGCACGCCTGCCAGCGTGTGCAGGGAGGTCTCCGCCGGCAGCGCCGCCCATTGGCCCTGCAAGCGCTCGATACGCTCCCAGGCCCGACGGTGTCGCGGGTCGGCCTCCAGCCATTCGCGCCAGGCCTGGCGCTCGCCATCGTTCGGCGGTTCCGCGCCGAAGCGCACGTACCAGGTGGCGGCGGCCTCCAGCACCTCGATCTCCAGTTCCATGGTCAGTCCTTGCAGAGCAACAGGCAGCGGGTCATGGCGCGAACCATGTGGTTCTCCACGGTGGTCATCGAGACGCCCAGGCGCTCGCCGGCCGACCTGTAGGTAAGCCCTTCGAGCTGTACCGCGAGGAACACCTGGCGGGTACGCTCGCCCATGCCGTCGAGGGCGAGGTCGATGGCAGTCAGGGTCTCCAGGATCGACAGTCGCGTTTGCGCTGGAATGTCCAGCGGCTCCGGCCGCGCGGCCAGGCTGTCCAGATAGGCCTGCTCGGTGGCGCAGCGGCGGAAGCTGTCGCTCATCAGCGCCCGGACGCTCGCGCTCAGATAGCAGCGCGGTTCGCGGAGGGCCTCGGCGCTACGCGAGGCGAACACGCGCACGAAGGTGCCGTGGGCGAAAACGGCGGCATCCTGGGCATTGCCCAGGCACAGGCGAAGCCATTGCCGGAGCCGGCTTCCATGCTCGACGCGGGGTTTGCCTATCGAGGCCGTCGGGCACGCTGGCCGTTCTTCTTGCGGTGGATGGGGGC